>JBALXF010000164.1:0-6621 GCA_036961085.1 Psychromonas sp. | reverse complement strand
CGCTAGTTCGAAAACCAGCCCTGCGTTGCAACAATCGAAAAGTGAATAACAATTACCTCATGTTGCTCCTTGCTCTGGTGTCCGAACTAGTGCCTGACAAAGCATTTTGAAGTAACATGGGTATTTTACTAAAACTATTGATTATGCTTATACAAATGAGCGCTCAGGGTTAGTCGTAACAATATGTTCAAGCACCGGAACCATGACGATAGGTTTGAAGGATTTACTGATTGCATTGACCATTTTTATGCGTGCAGCTTCATGTTGGTCATGCAGATCTTGTGCCTGTCTAAAATGCGCTTCGCTTACCCACTGGCTATAAGAAAGCCAATGATTGTCTTCCGTTTTGTGTAAACGAGAGCCAATTGCACCATGCTTTTCAATATTCCGATGAATGATCTCTGTCCAGCCTTCTTTAAAGGCTTGTTCAGATCCAGGTTTTAGTTCCCAACGAAAAAGTACATAAATCATTCATTTCTCCAGAGTCGTTATGTAAAGCTAATGTAAAAAATAGATTTCATTTTTTTCGACATTAGGCTTTCTGTCAAGTGATTGAGCTGTAAACTGTTATCTGCCTTACCCAATTGATTTATTAAGTATTCTAATAATAGGTTATGCGTCTCTAGGTAGGCCTTTTTCTATTGCTTTAATTAAACGTAAATTAAGGCGTTCATTAGTTAACAGAGTTTGCTCTCTATGTTGGACAAGTGCCCATTCAATATGTTCATTTAATAGTTCGCTGTCACTGCTTGCCAGCTTCGCTTTTAATGCATTAACAACTTCTTGGCTTGAGGGGGCATTACCCAGTGCCACGGCAATATTACGTAACCAACGTTGATAACCAATACGCCTGATTGGAGATCCTTCTGTTTTGCTTAAAAACTCTGTTTCAGTCCAATCAAACAAGGTTAATAAAGGCAAGTTTTGTAGCTGGTGGCGTGCTTGATAATCGGCTTCTTCGGTAATACTTGCAAATCGGTTCCATGGACAGATCAATTGGCAATCATCGCAACCATAAATACGATTACCAATCGCCTTACGAAATTCAACCGGAATAGCGCCTTTTAGCTCAATCGTTAGATAGGAGATACAGCGTCTTCCGTCGACTACATAAGGAGAAATTATAGCTTGAGTTGGGCATATTTTTAAACATGCGACACATTGCCCGCATTTGTTTTCAACGGGCTTATCAACGGGGAGTGGTAAATCAACCATTAATTCACCAATAAAAAACCATGAACCAGTTTTTTCTGCAATTAAAAGTGAGTGTTTACCAACCCATCCTAGCCCAGCTTTCTCGGCAAGTGGACGTTCGAGGATAGGTGCACTATCGACAAAAGGGCGATAACCTAACTGGCCAACTTCTAGTTCAATTTTCTGGCCTAGTTGTTTAAGCTTTTTTCGCAACACTTTATGGTAATCACGTCCTAGTGCGTAGCGACTAATGTAGCCATTATTTTTATTTTTTAAGGCCTGAGCAAACTGTGCGTTTTCTGGTAAATAATCCATACGAACAGAGATGATACGTAATGTGCCCGGTAATAATTCGTTTGGACGAGCACGTTTCATGCCGTGCTTTGCCATATAGTCCATTTCACCATGGTAATTATTATCTAACCACTGTTGCAATTGTGCTTCATGTTGCGTGAGATCGATATCTGCGATACCCACTTCTTGAAAGCCTAGAGCTTTGCCCCACAGTTTGATATTTTTAGCTAATGTAGATAAATCAAGTTGATTGATTTTTAGATTATTTTCAACTGAGTTTTGTTGATTTATCATTGGCGCTCTCAATTTGGATGAAGGTCATGTTTGCAGATCAGATAAAAACCAAGTCTAGTTTACCACATTCTTTATACCGTGCTCAGCAAATCAAAGATTTTGAAGGCGAAGCTGCTATTGCTGCGGGAACTAGCTTATATGGATTAATGTCTCGAACAGGACAGGCATGCTTTGACGTTCTCAAAACACATTTTCCTGATCCACAAAACCTATTGGTGTTGGTCGGTAAAGGCAATAATGGTGGTGATGGTTATGTGGTTGCCGCGATTGCTAAAGATGCCGGGCTAAATGTGCAACTGTGTCAGCTTGGCGACTCGGAAAATTTAACTGGCGATGCTGCACAAGCGAGGAATGCTTGGCGGGTGGAACAGGGGGTTATCGAGGGGATTGAAGACGCGAATTTTGATAGGGCTGATGTAATCGTTGATGCGTTACTGGGAACTGGACTTTCTGGGACTGTGCATCCTGATTTTCAGCGTTTAATATTTAAAATTAACCAGGCTAATAAACCCGTATTGAGTGTTGATCTCCCTTCGGGAATGAATGCTGATACTGGGGCCGTTCATGATGTGGCTGTAAAGGCTGATGCCACCATAAGTTTTGTCGGCTTAAAGCAAGGGCTGTTTACTGGCTGTGCTGCTGAATATTGTGGACAAGTTTATTTTTCTGGTTTGGGAATTAGTGATCAATTTAGGGCTTTGACAAAAAGTAATATTAAACGTGTTAATTATGAAGACTTCACTCAGTTATCTGATAAACGAAGTCGCATTAGCCACAAAGGCTTTTTTGGAAAAAGTTTAGTTATCGGTGGCAATAAAGGCATGCCGGGGGCGGTACGATTATCTGCTGAAGCAGCATTAAGAACAGGCTCAGGATTAGTCAAAGTAGTGACTCGTCCTGAACATCTATTGGCGGTTATTTCTGGGCGTCCAGAATTAATGGTGCACGGTTACGAATTAGAGACTAACTTAGATACTGATATTAATAGTCTGGATCTTGGTTGGCCGACAAGCCTGTTGATTGGCCCAGGGTTAGGTAGAGACAAGTGGGCAATAAATTTATTAGAATCGGTATTAAAAAGTGAATTGCCGACTATTGTTGATGCCGATGCATTAAATTTGCTGGTGGATCACCCAACTTGGAAAGAAAATTGGATTTTGACTCCTCATCCAGGTGAAGCGGCTAATTTATTGGGATGTTCAATCGCTAAAATAGAAGAAGATAGATTCAGTGCGGTTCGAAATTTACAACGTAGTTTTGGTGGTATTGTGATTTTGAAGGGAGCTGGCAGCTTAATTTGTGACGGTAAACAAATCTATGTGGCAAATGTAGGCAATCCGGGCATGGCAAGTGGTGGCATGGGGGACGTGCTTTCTGGTATTATAATCGGTCTATTAGCACAAGGCTTAAATCTACTACCTGCAGCAACACTTGCGGTATGTATTCATGGTCAAGCAGGTGATTTAGCCGCGCAGCAAGATGAGCGTGGATTATTAGCCAGTGACCTATTCCCTTATATCAGGAAATTAGTAAATCCATCATGTTGAATTTATTTAAAGAAAAATTGCTAGATGCCGAACAGACCGTGGCTTTCGGACGTCGCTTAAGTGCTGCTTGCGAGCAGGCAACGTGTATTTATTTACATGGTGACTTAGGCGCCGGAAAAACCACCTTAACCCGAGGTTTTATCCAAGGCTTAGGACATGATGGTAATGTGAAAAGTCCGACGTATACTTTGGTTGAACCCTATGAACTCGCTGGTTGGCAAGTTTATCATTTCGACTTATATCGTTTGGGTGATCCGGAAGAGTTAGAGTTTATGGGTATCCGTGATTATTTTTCTGATAATAGTCATTGTTTAGTTGAGTGGCCAGAGCGTGGCGCAGGTGTATTACCAGAAGCTGATATTGACTTAACATTACATTACGTTGATGAGCAACGAATGATCGAGTTACAGGCAAATACAGATGTTGGACAAAGAGTTTTAAATAAATTATGAAATTAACAACCTCCGCGATGATTCGTTTAGTATTTTTATTTGTTTTGTGTATGCAAAGCATTTTCACATTCACCCATGCGGCACAATCGAATCAATTAAAGGGGGTTCGTGCTTGGCCTTCGCCAGACAATACCCGTGTTGTTTTAGATTTATCGAACAAACCAGCCTATGAAATCCATTATTTAACCCATCCAGATCGATTAGTGATCGATCTTAAATCGACATCGACAAAAATAGATCCGGCTGAGCTTAAAAATAATGGCCCTTTGGTTCAGCGCCTGCGAAAAAGTGCTAGTCCATCGAAAAATACTTATCGATTAGTGATTGATTTAAAAAAATCCAGTACAGCAAATATCTTTGTTCTGCCACCTGCTAAACCTTATGGGCACCGTTTAGTGGTTGATTTGCCACATAATCAAAGCAGTGTAAAAGTAGCTGCAAAACCACAGACTAAAGCGCCCGCTCAGATGATGGGGCGAGATATCATTGTTGCGATTGATGCCGGACATGGTGGTGATGATCCTGGCGCATTGGGAAAATACACCCAAGAGAAAAAGATCACTCTACAACTAGCAAAGCGTTTAGAGAGACAGATTAATAGACAAGAAGGTATGAAGGCATTTTTAATTCGTACTGGTGATTATTTTGTTAATTTAAACCAACGTTCAGCAATCGCCCGTAAAGGTGAAGCAGACTTTTTGGTGTCAATGCATGCAGATGGGTTTACATCAAGTCGTCCACGCGGAGCATCTGTTTGGGTGTTATCAAACCGCCGCGCCAGCTCTGAGCAATCTCGTTGGATGGAGAATCACGAAGCACACTCTGAATTACTCGGTGGTGCAGGCGATATGATGCAAGAAAGTAATCTACCTTATTTCCAAAGAATGGTACTCGATATGTCGATGGATAAGTCGATGGCTGTCGGTTATGAGGTTGGTGATTTAGTTGCTAAAGAATTAAAAAAAGTAACTCGAATGCATAAAGCTAAACCTGAGCATGCAAGTTTAGCGGTATTAAAATCACCCGATATCCCATCAATTCTTGTTGAAGCGGGATTTATTACTAACCGCACTGAAGAAAGATTATTAAATCAAGCTGAGCATCAAAATAAGATCACTAATGCTGTGTTTAAAGGGATCTACAGACACTTTACACAATCACCTCCACAGGGCTCGTTATTCGCACAGAAAAAACGAGCTATTAAACATACGGTTCGCAGTGGTGAATCTTTGTCTGGTTTGTCTGATCGTTATAGCGTCAGTTTAAATTCGTTAAAAAAATATAACAATCTGAAATCAAATACATTACGTGTAGGACAAGTATTAAATATACCACCTGACTATCAAATTACAGCTAACCAAAACATTGCGAGTACATCTCAAAATAGGGCTGTTGCATCAGTTCATACGGTAAAAAGAGGTGAGTCTTTATCTGTCATCGCAGCAAAAAATAACACCACCACCGATACATTGAAAAAGCATAATAATCTGCGTTCGACACAATTAGCCGTTGGCCAAAAGATCAAAATACCAGGTGCGCCGGCGACTGTGACTAGAGTGAGTAAACCCGCTGTCGTTACAGCCCGTACTCATAAAGTCAAAAGAGGTGAATCTCTTTCTGTAATTGCTGCAAAATATAACACTACAACTACTACCTTGAAAAAGCATAATAATCTGCGTTCGACGGAGTTAGCGATTGGTCAAAATATTAAAATACCAGGCACTCAAGGAGCCATCAGTAACAGCACTTATGCAAAAGCGCGCGTACATAAAGTAAAGCGTGGTGAATCTTTATCTGTGATTGCTGATAAATATAACACCACAAGCACAGTGTTAAAAAATCATAACAACTTGCGTTCAACCGAGTTGGCAATTGGTCAAAACATAAAGATCCCAGGAGCTGGTGCTAAGCCTGCTGCACCGACAAGAGCTGTTAGCCATACGGTAAAACGTGGTGAATCTTTATCTGTGATTGCAAATAGTTACGATACTAGTTTGGCTAACTTTAAGGCCTACAATAAATTGTCTTCTAACACCTTGACGATTGGGCAAGTGCTTAAGGTGCCAAAAGTGGGTTATGTTGCACCTAAGCCAGTGGCTAAATTGAAACCAGTAGTGCATACAGTTCGCTCAGGTGAATCTTTATCTATTATTGCACAACGTTACGGTACCACTAGCAGTAAAGTGAAGGCACATAATAAATTATCATCGACATCATTAGCGGTAGGACAAAAGTTAAAAATTCCAATGCAAGCAGCTAAGGTAACCCAGCATAAAGTGCGTAGTGGTGAGTCGCTTTCGGTGATTGCCAATCGCTATGGCACTACCACTCAAATAATTAAACAATATAATCAATTACGCTCAAGTTCGCTTGCAATTGGGCAAGTGTTAACTATTCCAACTAGTTAATTATTTCGGAAAACCCCTATCATGCCTATTCAAATTTTACCCGCCCGCCTTGCCAACCAAATTGCAGCTGGCGAGGTGGTTGAGCGCCCTGCATCAGTTGTTAAAGAACTTGTCGAAAATAGTTTAGATGCGGGGGCAACTCGGATCGAAATTGATATCGAAAAGGGTGGGGAAAAATGTATCCGAATCAAAGATAATGGCAAGGGCGTTTCTAAAGACCAATTGACGCTCGCTTTGAGCCGTCATGCAACCAGTAAAATTAGTCACTTAGATGATCTTGAAGCGATTGTTAGTTTAGGTTTTCGTGGTGAAGCACTCGCCAGTATTAGTTCTGTTTCACGCCTTACCTTTACTTCAAAAACGGCAGATCAAGAGCAGGCATGGCAAGCAATTGCTGAAGGGCGTGATATGAAAGTTGATGTGCAGCCGACT
>JBALXF010000163.1:0-6652 GCA_036961085.1 Psychromonas sp. | reverse complement strand
CATGATGATTGAGTGCGATAATAGCGCCCATCTTCATATATTTTGACTGACTATCTGAGAGAATTTCATAACCGATAGTGGTATGGGTTTGCATTATTGCCCATTCATCTTTATCTAACTTACCGGGTTTTAATAGTATGCTATCAGGAATGCCTATTTTTCCAATATCGTGCATCTGTGCTGCATGTTCGAGGTCAGCACACTCTTGTTTGTCTAAGCCGAGTTGTTCCGCTATTTCTCTGGAATATTTAGCCATTCTAATAACATGATTTCCAGTTTCTTCATCACGATATTCGCCAGCCTTAGCTAGTCGTAATATTGTTTCTTGCTCGCGTTGCAGGATTTTTTCAGTCGCGATGCTAACTTGTTGTGACAGCCAGTCCGCTCTATCTTTAATGATCACATGTTGTTTCTGTAGCTTAAGTAAATTTTTACAACTAGTACGGCACTCTATTTGGTCAATTGGACGAGTTAAAAATGCAGTTACACCTGCTTCAAGAGCCTCATAACGAACTTCTTTTTCGCTAACCACAGTGATCATCATGACCGGGACATTCTCGCCACTTTCGGTGTTGCGTATTTCTTTTATAAACTCAATACCGTTCAGGCCAGGCATTCGAAAATCAGTGACAATAAGGTCAGCTTGATTAGTCGTTAACCATTTTAGGGCTTTTCGTGGATCAGCAAAATCAATGATTTTAATATCATCTGCGATTTGCTGGATAATTTTCCCTAGGATCATTCTGCCCGTTGATTGGTCATCAACAATAACGACTTGTCTTTGGTTATTCACATCAGTAATTCCATTATGATTTAAAAATAGTCCATGTGTAAAAAGATGCGCTACTACATTTACCGCTTCAAATACATGTGTTACTAATTCGTATTGATAATTATTATATATTAGGGTGACTTAGATAAAAGCAAAGTTGCAGCTAGACATTAGTACTTTGTGAGCCTTGATACTGTATCCAGTTATTTTTTATGAATTATTCAGACTGAATCAAGTCGCATTGCAATAAACTGATAATATCTAAATTAAAAAGGTTGCTGATAATATTGAAGAGTCTAACTAATATAGACTCAAACAGTCTCGAATACATCAAATCGACTTAATAATTTTTAGCCAGTAAATTTGCTTTTATTCTTCATTCTCATAAGTCCCTCTTGCATTGTCGATGCAACCAACTGTCCTTGCTGATTAAATATCTCACCTCGTACAAGACCACGTGAACTACTCGCATTGGTACTTTCTATTGAATACAATAACCATTCATCCATCTTAAATGGGCGATGAAACCACATTGAGTGGTCGATAGTCGCCACTTGGAAATTCGCAGTCAGTAAACTGACTTGATGGGGGTGAAGGGCGGTAGGCAAAAAGCCCCAATCGGAAGCATATGCTAATATATACTGATGAATTAGTTGGTTATCAGGTAGTGAACCATTAGCTTTGATCCATAATTGTTGCGTCGGTGAAGCTTTATGCGGATCAATGGGATTGACAATATTAACTGGGCGAACCTCAATAGGGCGTTCGCCACAAAATAGCTTTTGTACTGCAGGGGGAATTAACTGTTTAATGTTTTCTGCTAACTGAGATTCAGATAAAAAGTGCTCAGGACCCGCAACATCTGGCATTGTTGTTTGATGTTCAAAGCCGGGTTCATCACCGTGATAGGACGCCGTTAAATAGAAAATAGGACGGCCGTTTTGTATCGCTTTTATACGCCGTGTACTAAAACTTCTTCCATCTCGTAAATTTTCAACATCGTAAATAATTGATTTATTAGGATCACCAGGATGAAGAAAGTAGCTATGAAATGAATGCACAGTACGGGAGTTTTCGACTGTATAGCGAGCAGCAGACAGCGCTTGGCCTATTACTTGGCCTCCATAAACCTGTGGCAACCCTAAGTGCTCACTGTTTCCTTTGAAAAGTTTAAGATCTAATTGTTCTAATTGCAGCAGTGTAAGTAATTGGTTAAGTGGTTTATTCATATATAGGCTCAATATTATCACTTGATTAAGTCATCATTTTAGTGAAGTGCATACTAATATCAATGTTTTAAAGTAGAAAACACTGAGATACTTATTTTTGTATAGTTTTTGTTAAACAAATTAAAAATGCTTGCTCGTGAGTCGTCTCACAATTCAAATCGATGTGACTGATTATTATTAAAAAGGAATAAGGTAAAATATGGAATATCCAATTACAGGTGCCTGTCAATGCGGCCAACTTACTTACAAATTACATGCAGCACCTAAAATGGTGATTGCTTGTCATTGTACCGAGTGCCAAAAGCTCTCTACTAGCCCCTTTAGTGTCACGGCTATGGTAGCGAGTAATACGATTGAATTTCAGGGGGAAGTGAAAGAATGGCGTAGATCATCAGACAGTGGAAACATTAATAGTGGCGTATTTTGTCCTGATTGTGGAAATCGTGCATACCAATATAATCCGGCAGATCCTGACACCATCAAACTGAAGCTTAAGCCAGTTAATTTAGCAGATGATTCAATTTTTGAGCCAAAGGTACATGTTTGGGTTAGTGAAAAACTCAGTTGGTATCAACTTCCTGAAGGAGTTAAAAGTTTCGATAAACAGGCAAAATCAAGCTAATGACTTATAAGCTAAAGCTGGTTCTCTGCTTTAGCTATTGCTTTTAGTGTATTGATACTTCTCACATAGCGCCCCGTAGGGCAAAGCAACTTGCACCAATCTGCGTTGTTATAAAACCTCTATGTAGAATCACTATACTTCAATTTTATTCCTAGCATCTCGGCACAATTTGCCTTGCTGACTTTGCATCTTGAAGTATCATGGGTATATATTACAATTTTGAAAAATAATAAACGTTAACCGAGGTACATCTTTTATGAGCCATTCCCCTCTGCTCAGTGACTTTAAGCATCTTTTTAAACAGCAAGGCAAGCCGATATTGGATCTTGCCTGTGGCTCTGGACGAAATGGCTTGTATGTTCAGCAACAGGGCTTCCCAATACAGTTCGCCGATAAAAATAGTGAGTCACTTAGCCAATTACAAACCCAGTATGCTATTTCCGCAGACGCTTGTGATTGCATTGATTTTGAAACGGGTAATCAAATACTGCGAAAACATAGTTACCAAGGGATAATGGTTTTTCGATATTTACACCGTCCCTTAATGGATCAGATAAAGGATGCAATAGAGCCGGGTGGTTTTCTTATTTACGAAACTTTCACTGTTGATAATCGTCAATTTGGAAAACCCAATCGCGATGCTTTTTTGTTGCAAAAAAATGAATTAAAAACCCTGTTTAATGATTGGCGTTGTTTATTTTATTATGAGGGTATAAAACACAATCCAGATAGGGCTATTGCCCAAATCGTTTGTCAAAAGCCTGTTTCTCAAGCGGATTAAGGGATTATTCCTATAACTATCAGAAATAATGCGACTTTTTAGTGAATCAAACATCTAATTTGGTGCAGAAATATTGGGCTGGTTTTGTATCTTTGTGATAAATCATTGATTTTAATGTCATTGTAATATTGGCACGTTACTTTCATCTACTTAGTTACGCTGAGTTTTTCAGCGCTACCAAGGAGATCAAAATGAATAGTGATATTATGTTGTTAAGTTACGGTTACCCAATAGTGTATAAATCAGTACAGCCAGTTCAGAAGGAGGCAGAGGAACCGCCAATTAAGCAATAACATGCTAACTGCCCCTAGCCATAATAATAGCCTTGCACTTAAATAGACTTTGCTTTTAACTCAACGAGTTACAGTGAAGTCTCATTTTTCATCTGAAATATAGTCAACAATCTCCTTTCACAGCTAATAAATCGGTCATTCAATTTGATAAAAACTTGTTGTCAATTTAGCGAGAGTAATCACGTTATTTATTGAAATGATCTCGTACCATTAATCTTAATGTCTTCTTATAATACAAATGAGGTTTCAATGAACAAGACTTTTATTGCTGTTGCACTTACTACTCTGTTTACAAGTTCAGCTTTTGCTGAAATGACGACTTACCAACAGCAACTAGCTGATAAGTTAGATCCAGCTAAAGCACCAAGCGAAAACTTTGAAATGAGTAAATGGAAAATTAATTTACCGATTGGTGATAGAACTGAAGATCGTCAAGGCAAAGAGATGGAAATTACTGCTGCTCATTTGAACTATGTAAATTATCCTTATGTACATCCAGAGTGGTTTTATACTGATGCAACGACTGGTGCCGCTGTATTTGCTGCACCCAATACAGGGCCAACAACGCCTAACAGTAAAAATACACGTAGTGAACTGCGTGCGATGTTAGATGTTACACAAGCTTATCAATATAAAGAGCCTGCAACGAACTTTGCAGTTTCAAGCCATGATAATGCAGAAGCATTTGGCGCAATCGGTGGTCGCTTATCAGCAGCATTAACAGTTGATGCTGTTAGTACTAGTGGTAATGATAAAAAAATGGGCGCGCATGCTGTTGTTATTGGACAAATTCATGGCTCTGATAACGAACCATTGAAAATCTATTACCGTAAACTTCCAAACCATGAGTACGGTAGTGTTTTCTGGAATTACGAAATCAATCCAGTAGACAAAAACGATCGTTTTGATATTTCACATGACGTATTTGGACAACATGATTTAACTAAGCAAGATGCAGATCCTGAAAGTGGTATCAAACTTAACGAGTTATTCGAATATGAAGTGAATATAGTTGAGACTACTATGAACTTAACCTTCAAGAGTGATGTTGGTGAAGCTGAAGAGCGTGTTGTTAAATTCTCTGTGGATTTGAGCAAGCCATACCCAGGTGAAGAAAAACTTGATACGAGTTACGGACAAGACTGGATGTATTACAAAGCAGGTGCTTATAACCAGTGTAATCAAGGCTCTACGGAATGTTTAAATCGTGGTGTTGAAGCGGGTGATTATACACAAGCAAGTTTCTACAAATTAGAGTTAGCTCAGTATTCTCCTGATAAAATTCGCTATTTACTTATCGCTTGCGCTGAGTAAATGGTGAAATCCGGCCAGTTAAGTAGTAAACAAACATCGATTAATTTTCATTTTCTATTTCTTTTAAAACGATTTCTACGATGACCAGCAGTGATCACTAAATCGTCTTTCATCACGACATAAGTGCCATTGGATTTTTCAAAAAAGGATTTTGGAATGAGTTTTAGACGCATTAATTTACGGCAAAGTGCTTTTCTTAAACTATAAATTTC
The DNA here is from genome assembly GCA_036961085.1 of Psychromonas sp. Lineage (GTDB taxonomy): Bacteria > Pseudomonadota > Gammaproteobacteria > Enterobacterales > Psychromonadaceae > Psychromonas. Next base: position 1,429 of record JBALXF010000163.1, on the reverse strand, counting down.
ACAACCATGATGGAATTCAACTTCTCCAAAGTCTAATAATGTTTCAACTGTTACTTCTGAGATAGCTCTTTGCTGCATTCTTAATTGTGCATGAGTTGTATACATCATTATGCTCCTTTTTAGTCTTTATATTTTTGACACCAGTGAAGTTATAGATAAATAATATTGAAAGGTTAAGCTTAGCATAGCGATATAATTGTCAAATAATTTGTATGCATATTAGAGAGGAACGGTGTGCTTTTATAGCGGAAATGGGACTAATATCCTTGTTAAAAAAGAAACTCAATCAGTAATTTAATGGGGCGTAAAATAGGCTAATTAATATTATTAAAATTGAAGTTTTAATCTATACTATTTTTATCAATTCCATACAGAAAAGATGCTGCTATGCTAGGTGAAGAACACTCTCTACTTAATGAGTTCCCTGAGTTAGAAGAAATTATTGTTGCTTTAGTGGGGCGCGATGAAGCGTTCAAAAAACAGAACAAACTATATAATGCTCTTGATAAAGAGATCCGTACCTTAGAATTGCGAGGCGCTCCGATAGCAGATGAAGAGATGCATCAACTAAAACATAATCGTTCTGAAATGAAAGATTCACTGCACAAACAACTCGTTGCAGCAGCTGAATAATAATATAAATTGAAGAAAAATTATGTTTGAGCTGGATACTATTCAGCTCAAATTATTTAATGATAAATTCATTTTAGACTAGCTATATTGTTAATATGACTGTCTTCTATCCACTTATTGCTATGTTATTTCTCAATACAAATACACTTTTGTATAAGGATATCTACAATCATAACCAAAACCAAAATCACAACTAAATCTAATCAAGAGTACTAGTCGCCATTGCCAATGAATCAATCTTTACTTCTAGCAATTAATTTCGACTAATTAGCATTAGTCCAATTAACGCAGTGTCAAATCCATCTAAGGCTATTTTATAAATATTTCTGTTTATTAGAAATGCTGTAAGTTAGGTTGCGAAAGCATGTCACGGCTATTCTGACTTGATTTCTGAATAATCGCCTATTTAAAGTAATACAATCTCGTTGTGTTTCTAAAAGAGGGAATGCCTTTCCAAAATGCATTACAAGCAGATAAAACTTAGCCTAGTCGCCGCGGCATTGATAATGGCAATGACTTTTAATGATTATATAAGGGCAATGTTGAGTTTTAATAATAGGCACCTAATGTGCGGTGCCCATTTTTATTTTTAATTTCTATCTCTAACTATCTAAAATCTAACGTCCAAGCATACGCGTTAAAGTGCTATCTTTATCAATCAAGTGATGTTTTAGTGCACCAATAATATGAAGGGCTAGGGCAACGATAATAATATTAACTGCTTGCACATGAATAAAGTGTCCCGCACTTGATAACCATTCTATTTTTTCACCTGCTGCGAGTAATTGAATTCCTG
>JBALXF010000162.1:0-6707 GCA_036961085.1 Psychromonas sp. | reverse complement strand
TCATTTTATGATAATCGTATTTGTTAAATAAAAATCATACTGCCATTAGTGTTAATTTTCGTCATTTCCCTTAAAAAATCAAAAAAAATGCCACTCACAAACGAGAATGGCATTTGCCAAAGCTATAAATCCAATAATTAGATAGATTCAGTAACACATTCTTTATTAATGAATTCAACACCTAACTTAATATCAGCATGTAAAACTTCTAACATTTCAGCTTGTTTCTGTGTTTCAAAAGCACTTAATTCACCACATGGTAATACGCGCTCAATACCATTAATGCCTAGTAAAAGAGGTTGCGCGAAGAATGGAGAAATTTCGTTACCACCATCAACGTAAGCATTTTGGATGATACCTTGTTTACCTGAAAGTGCTTTTACTAGGTTAACACCAAATACAGCTGCCGCACGTGCCATTGATAACGTAGCAGAACCACCACCAGCTTTAGCAAGCACAACTTCTGTACCCGCATTTTGAATTCGGTCAGTAAGCGCAACGATCTCTTCTTCAGTGAACTCGACACCTTGCACTTGTGATAATAATGGCAAGATAGTTGTGCCACTATGACCGCCAATTACATTGACACATACATCTTCAGAGTCCAGCCCTTTCACTTCGGCAACAAACTCTTTTGCACGAATAATATCAAGCGTAGTAATGCCAAATAATTTATCTTTATTGTAAACACCAGCGGCTTTTAAAACTTCAGCCGCAATTGCAACTGTTGTATTAACCGGGTTCGTAATTACGCCAATACACGCTGTAGGAGCAACTTCAGCGACTTTGCCCACTAAACTTTTGATAATGCCTGCATTAATATTAAATAAGTCAGAGCGGTCCATACCGGGCTTACGTGCGACACCCGCAGAGATTAATACAACATCAGCTCCTTCAAGCGCTTCCGATGGATCTGAACCAGCAAAACCAACTACTTCAACACTTGTCGGGATATGACTTAGATCTTTTGCCACACCAGGAGTCACTGGCGCAACATCATAAAGTGATAAAATTGAATTTTTAGGTAAATCAAGTTTTAGCAGTAAAGCTAGGGCTTGCCCAATACCACCAGCAGCACCAAGAACAGCAACTTTCATAAAGATCTCCACAATTTGTTAGTCATTAAAATATAAATTTCAATAGCATATTAATGAAAAATCATGGTGCATGTGAGAAATGTTATGGAATTGTGAGCAATGTAAACTTGATATTAAAGAGACGTTAAAATTAAGAGAGATCGCACGCAATTTGAGACAAAAGCAATGACCTAAAAATAACGGTTATATATCTCTTGGTAACTGCCATTTTCTATAATGATTTTAAGTCCTGAGTTTAATCGTTGTTGCAATACGACATTGCCTTTTTGGATTGCAATTCCGTAGCCTTCTGAAAAAGGAGCTGTAAAAATATTTTCTGGTTCTTTATGGATAGAAAAATGTTCTTCATTATCGTCTTTTTCTAAGAAATCATTAACAATAGCTTGATCGGCAAAAACCACATCAATCCTATCTTTAGCTAAATCATCAAACGCATCTGAAAAAGATGGATAAGGAATAATGAAACTATCTTCTTTTGCATATTTAATCAAATAGGCTTGATTAGATGAATTAGCTTGAATTCCGATAAATTTATCTTTAATGGTAAATTTTTCAAATGCACTATTTCGACTCACAAATACAGAGGTGTTTTTATAATAACTTTCTGAAAAATCAACTTGTTGAAGTCGCTCTTCCGTAATATCTAAGGCTGCAATGACGGCATCAAAGCGACCAAACTGTAATGTTAACAATAAACTATCAAAGCTTTGGTGATGGAAACTACAAGTTAAATTAACCGCATTACAAATTGCATTGGCAATATCAATATCAAATCCCTTTATTTGCTTCTGTTCATCCAAATACTCAAAGGGGAAATAATTAGCTTCGGTAGCAAACTTTATGCTCAAACTTTCGTCATCAAGAGTTGGTACAGCAAAGGTTGCCGATGAAGTCATCAACAGAAATAGAAACAAAAAAATACGACTATAAAACATGTTATTTACTACTCACTTTATGAACGATAAAAATTATCAATCAAATAATTTTAACTTATCTTTATTACTCTATATCTAATATTACACTCATTCTCAATTAACATGTACAAATCAGAACGATAATCCATCAATTGTAAAAGAAAATTAATATTGATAAGGGTAAAGGAACAGTGAAATTTAGGGCCTTTGCAGGTATTTAACTCTTTCTAAATGAATATTCATGCACTTATAATGATGATTAATGTATTGATAATTGTTCAATATTCTTTATTATTGCGCTCATAATGCATTCAATAGAGTAAATTAAATATGAAGCAAGCAAATGATCTGATGGACTTTTTTAAAGCGTTATTAAAAAAAGAACGCTTAAGTTCTCAAGGAGAAATAGTAGAAGCATTATTACAAGCTGGCTTCCATAACATCAACCAATCAAAAGTTTCTCGTATGTTAAGTAAAACAGGTGCTGTTCGTACTCGTAATGCAAAACAAGAGATGGTTTATTGTCTACCCGCAGAGCTTGGTATTCCGACTACGACTAGCCCTTTAAAAAACCTAGTGCTAGATATAGATCGTAACAGTAGCTTAATAGTGATTAGAACCAGTCCCGGTGCAGCACAACTTATTGCACGGTTGCTAGATTCAATCGGAAAATCAGAGGGCATATTAGGCACTATCGCTGGCGATGATACGATTTTTATTACCCCGACAAATGATATCGAAATTGAAAAAACCATGTCAGTGATAGAAAATTTATTCCAATAGAGTCATAAATTTTAGCCGTTATAAGATATTGCTATTTTAAAACTGAATCTGATTTACCTATTTATCACTAATAATAAATAGGTATTTATAGTTCCTTAAATATATTCCCTCTAAATTTATAATCCCGCCATATGAAATAGATTTATTCTATTATGATTCAAGTAGTTAAATTTTTTATACGCGACAACTATAAGATTTTAAAAAGAATAACAATTCAATTTATTACCCATATCGAATATTACTTTATCAATAAAGTCCTACACTCATAATCCCCATTAAAAATATGCAAAGGAATTGCGTTATGGAAAAAGCTAAAGGGTTTACCTTGATTGAATTACTGATTGTAATTGCAATTGTTGGCATTATCAGTGCGATTGCTTACCCATCATTTAGAGCTTATATGATAAAAGCACACCGTGCAGATGCGCAAACAGAGCTAATTAAAGCTCAACTAGCACAAACAAGTCATCATATTTTGAATCCCACATTCACATCTTCTGTAACAGATATAGGTCTGCCTATCAGTCATGATTATTATGATTTTTCTGTCGTTTCATCAGGAAAAACTACATATTTAATGAAAGCGGTAGCTAAGGTAGGAACCATTCAAGTTGAGGATGATGAACAATGTAGAGTGCTATTTATTAATCAAAATAGCTTTCATAGTAAAGATGGCACAATAGGTAATGAGGAATGCTGGTAGAAAATAATATTAATATTATTTTCTACCCCTTTTAAAAATAAAAAGTTAAAAAAACTACAACAACAAAATCTCATAACAGCAGTTGAATTGGTAACACTGAGATAGCTGTCTCGGCTATTTATAAACAGATTAAAAGCGAGCAGTTAACTCTTTTTCATTAAAGAATTCACTCGATTTATCTAATAATACATATTGATAAATAACGTTATAAGCTAATACATTCTGTACATAGTGACGTGTTTCTTTATAAGGAATCGTTTCAATCCAGCTATCCATTTTTAATGGATGCTCAGCTCTTCCCTTTTTGCTACTTTGCCAACGATCTACACGATTAGGCCCTGCATTATAAGCAGCTGTCGCAATAATACGGTTGCCATCATAACGCTTAAGCAGCATATCAAAATATGCACTGCCTAAGTGAACATTAACCTTGCCATCGTTTAGCTGTGATTTTCTTTTATAGCTGTCCATGCCAATTTTACTGGCAGTCTCTTTTGCCGTCGCCGGCATCAGTTGCATATAACCGCTTGCTCCAACCCTTGACTTTGCATACTCATCAAAAGCACTTTCTTGTCGAGTTATCGCGTATATATATGATGGCGACAATTGAAATTCCTCAGCTATATTAGCGAAGAAGTTTGCTTTAACTTCTGGAAAACGAATATTTATCGCATCCCAACTTTTACTATTAATACTCGCTAGAATAGATAGGTGAACCCAATCTTTTTGCTTCGCGTAGTAGCCTAATTGCAATTGAATTTGTTTCGAATTTTTATTTAATAATCTGCGCCACTCACGTTTTAAAAGGTCCTTATGATCTTGTATTAACAACTCCTCTATATGCGCTAATTCACTTCCCATTGCAGCCAGACTGTCTGTTTTTTCAGACACAATTTTGGCATTAAGTTGGTAATCCAGTCCTACTTTTTGTGCAGCGAGAAAACTATAGTAACTACGCTTCCCGGATATTTTTTGATAAAGTTTATTCGCTTGTTTTTGTTTGTTATTTTCTTCCAATACACGCGCCTGCCAATATACCCATCTATCTTGCTGACTTATCGGCTTAGATAATTTACTTAACCAATGCTCAATATCTTGCCAATTATCATATTTAATTGCGTAACGAATACGAAGCTCAATTAACGAGTCATCTTTTAGAGAAACTAATACTTCATCTAACCAAGGCATTAATTCATCTTCATTTTCTAGCATCACTCTAAATGCAATATATCTTTGTACCTCAATTTGCTCAGTCGCAGTCAAAGGTATTTTTTTATCTAGCTCATTAAACGCGTTGATTGCCAAAACTGGATCTTTTCTAGCTAAACGCTTAAGGCTTGTTAACAGAAAGGAAAAACTAGCTTGCTCCCTATTTTCAAATAATTTTCTATCTAATAATGTTTCTGGGTTTTGATTCAATCGATAAAGTTGCGTTGCTAATGCCTCATTTTTATCATTCATCAGGGTAATTAAATAGCGCATTAAAGAATGCGAGTTTTTATTAAATGCTAATTCAAAGCGTTGCCAAACAAGTTGCTCAGTGATCTTATTATTATCTTTATATAGGGAGAGTACATTATCGCAAGCATTTGGCAGGGAACTGCCTGTTAACCAAACCTTTTTAACTTCAGGCCAAATTTGTTCGCTTAAACCTTGTTCCATTTTTGCTTCGAAATGAAAACATTTTAGGTTGGTACTATTAGGAAGGCTTGGATAAAAAGTGAGGAACTCATCCCAACGCTCATTCTCAGATAAATATGCTAAGTAGTTACGCTCTAAATCAAAACGTACAGCACGATCTGGGTTATTACGAATAAAGGATTTTACTTGTGAAGCGCTACTTTCATCAAGATTATTGTTGATCGATTGATATTCAAGAAAATACTTTAATGGATAATCTGGAATTTTTTCAGCTAACTTCTGCGCTTCCTGCCAATTTCCTTGTTTTTGTAATTCAGTAGCTTCAGCATATAATTTTCTTTGTTGCTCAATATTGAGATCATTTGCAAAAGTTAATAAAGGAAAAAAAAACAAACTCAGTGTTAAAATAATTATTTTCATCGAACGACCTCGGAAGCAAAAATTATTTATAACACTATAGAGATGAACTTGTTAATAATATTTTAGTATATGTTTGCACTGGATTAGAGAAAATTTGTTGGGTTGTGCCTTGCTCTACGATCTCACCTGCTTGCATCACTAAAACACGATGACTAATCGAACGCACTACCGATAAGTCATGGCTAATAAATAAGTAACTTAATGACATCTCTCGTTGTAAGGTTTTTAGTAACTCAAGAATTTGCTGCTGGATACTGCGATCTAAAGCCGAGGTTGGTTCGTCCAGAACAATTAATTGAGGTTTTAAGATTAATGCACGCGCAATCGAGATCCGCTGACGTTGCCCACCAGAAAACTCATGTGGATATCGAGCCCCACTTAATCGATCTAGCCCAACTCGGTTTAACACATCCTCAACAGCATGATCAACTTGCTCTCGGCTAAGATTTTTATCTTTACTGTGCACTAATAAACCTTCTGCAATTATATCTCTTACCGACATGCGCGGACTTAAACTTGCAAAGGGATCTTGGAAAACAATCTGCAGTTTTTTTCTTAATTTTTGTAAATCACTGTGTTTGATTGAACAAAATTCTTGTCCTAAATATACAACTTTACCGGTACTCTTACGTAACTGCAGTATGGCCTGTGCCAAAGTACTTTTACCCGAGCCACTCTCCCCTACGATAGCTAGCGTTTCTGCTTCATGAATGTCTAAACTAATATCTTTTACTGCATCTAAGCTTTTAATGGTTTTACCCCAGAAATTCTTTTCCATGGGAAAAGACACACAGATATTTTTAGCACTTAATAATAGCTTCGGATTATGCAATGGCAGCATTTCCCCCGCAGGCTCTGCATCTAATAACTGCTGAGTATAATGTTGTTTTGGTGAGGCAAATAATGCATTTTTTTTATTATATTCAATCGCCTCTCCATCACGCATGACTAATACAGCATCAGCCATATGCTTAACAACATTAAAGTCATGAGTAATTAGTAATATACCCATATTAAGACGTTCTTGTAACGATTTTAATAGATCTAATATTTGCTTCTGTATGGTTACGTCCAAAGCTGTAGTTGGCTCGTCTGCAATTAATAACTCAGGATCATTTGCTAGTGCCATGGCTATCATAACCCGCTGAC
>JBALXF010000161.1:0-6709 GCA_036961085.1 Psychromonas sp. | reverse complement strand
ATAGGGTATAGGGTATAGGGTATAGGGTATAGGGGGCTAGCTCAGAAATTATATTAGCCGAAACTCAGTCTACAAAGACTATTGCAATAAGATTCATTCCTACAAAGAAAAACACCGAATTTCTAATGATTCGGTGTTTTTTTAATTAAGTACATCTAATTGTTGCTGTAGCTAAATGAACTACACAAACAGGTAACGTATGATATTTAGATTAAATTAAAACGGCGTCTAAATAAACAAAGCAGCGCTAAACAACTTAACAGTATTTGATTGAGGCTACCACCACTTGAGTCTGAACTCGAGCTCGGAGTTTCTCTGGGAGCTGATACAACTTTGAGCGTTAGAGCATCTCTATCGGTCAAGGCGGGAGACTGGTCGTCCGTTAAGGTAACAGAAGTATAATAATTCCCATCTTCCATTGAAGAAGGATCAAAAGTGACCTGGTTCCCTTCTGCAATAGGACTAGGCAGACGTTCTGTATACCAATCATAGCTGTAACTGTTATTTTCAATCGTATTACTAGATTTTGCAGTGAGTGTAACTAGACCATTATTGGGATTGATATCAGTAATACTTTGACCATTTTGAACCATATTGATATTGACCTTCAACAAACCATTGTCTTCATCAGCAAGTTCTTCATTGCAGTAGGTTGCGTTGTTGCCATCTGTAGGTTGGCAGTGGGCAACATAATCTATTTCCATGGTGGCTTTTTGCAGGCTGGTATCAATATTGCCGCCTAGCTTACCCCCGATGGCTACATTAAGCAGCACAAACATCGGCTCTTCATATTGACTGCAGTTACTGACATCTTGTGAGGCAACCTGCTTGTCATCTATGTAAAATGAAATATTATCTTTTGTCCATTCCATCGCATAGGTATGCCAATTTTGTACATCAGCGCCCCCATTTGGATATTCATACAAAACAAGGCTGCCGCAACCATTGTTATAGGACATATTTTCACCCATCCCATTAAAAAAGTTGGTGATATAAGTATCTGGCTTATTAGAAAACCATTCCCATACATCGATTTCACCCGCGCCAGCGTATGGCCAGTCACTCGAGTCACCGTCTCCGGCGATAGGTTGTTGTCCGATACGGTTTTCCAACATCCAAAACGCTGGCCAGGTGCCACCTTCTAAATTGTGAAAACGAATCTTTGATTCGATCCGTCCGTACAAAAACTCTTGTTTATCTTTGCCGTTTAAACGACCAGAGGTCCAACTTCTTGGCGCGTTACCTAAACCGGGGCAGTTGATGTTTTGCTTACGGGCAATAATTTTTAGCGTGCCACCATAAACATCATAGTTTTTATTCGTTGAGCTGTCATCATCGGTATAACACTGCTCTTCTGCATTATAATACGCGTTTGTCTGTGCGGTCCAGTTATCCCAATTAACGACTGTCCCTTCAAATTTATCAATCCATTGTACCTCCCACCCAGCAATAGTTGGGGCGCTAAAACTGAGCAGCAATAAACTTGTTAATGACGATAACATTCTTGTTTTGTATTTAACCCGTTGTTGGGGGATATACTTAGTTGTTCTGAGTATTGATTCCATTCTAACCTCATAAGTTAATGACTGTTAATCAAGCGGTTTGCAGTTAGCCATTAGTAATTCCATTGCTCATTTAAGTAAGCGCTTTCTTTGTGAATGTTATGTAATATTGGTGTATAGGGCAATCAATTCATCCAATAAACTATAACTTGATCACATCAAATTTGGAGTGTGAACAAAATTGTAAATTTTAAAATTTAGTTATTTAAATTGCTATTTATACATACCCATTATTTCTACATTTTATCTAATTAAATTGTTTTATATCAGAAGCTTAATTTTATTGTTAGTTTTGTGGGATATTTATTTTAGCGAAGTTTTAGCATTTCATTCTCAAGTGATTTCTGAGTGTTTCATCGAATTTTAAATTGTGATTAAGCAATTATTTAACGCGCGTACAGATTGTACTTCATTATTTTATTAATTTTCGCCAAAATAAGGGTTGGTAAGCGCTTTCTTTGTCGTGAAAGGCCTCCACACCGATATCTTCGCTTATTAATAGTTAGCTTATTTATTAAAACTATGGGAGGTGATATCGATGGTGATCAGTATGCTTACTACGAAATGACCGATTTAGGCATTTAGGGGGCAATCGTTCTTGATTGTGATATTAAACATGGTGCGCTTAATGTGTCAGATAAAACCACAATGAACTTTGATATGTATGTCGAAGAAGGCATAACGCAAATTCAACTTAAATTAGTCTCTAATGGTGGCGACTCGCTTTATAAAACCCTCAATCCAGCAATCGGTGAATGGGTTTCACATGAAGCTATTTTTACAGAACTTGAAGTGTTATCGGGCACACTAGATCCTAGTACACTAAAACTGGCTGGTTTTATTGTATTCGGCGAGGCGGGTAGTTCATTCTATGTGGACAATATCTATTTCTCTGGTGAATCAATATTTTCTGAATTAGCCGTAACCGTGACAGGTAGTAATGACAGTCCAATTCTAGGTGCTATTGTCTCAGTGGGTAGCGTAAGTGAAACGACAGATGCAAATGGCAAAGCCACTTTAAGTCTGCAAGAGGGAGAGCATGCTGTAAACGTTAGTGTTGATGGCATGGCCTTGGCACAAATAATGCAGTCGAATATTGGTGGTGATGCAACGGTTACGGTAATCATGCAAGAACTTTATCTAGCTCCGTCAATGGCTGCGCCTGCACCTGAAATCAGCAATGAAGATGCTTTTGTTTTATATAGTGATGCTTTGAATGTGGATAAATATATATCTTACTGGGAAGATAATTGGTCGAATGCGCCTCTATACTCAGAGGTTCAAGTGGCAGGTAATAACACGGCTAAATTCCAGATCACACCTGAAGGGGTAGAAGGTGGAGTTACGGGAATACAGTACGGTATAGAAGGTGGCAGTATAGATGTTTCGGATAAAACCGGTTTACGTTTTGATATGTATGCCACTAGCGGTATTACTCAAGCAGTATTTCAGATAATACCTGCTGATGGTACGAACAAAGGGATCCACACAATGCCTGTAATTACAGGGGAGTGGATAACGGTTGAGCTGCCATTTAGTGACTTAGTCAAACCAAGTGGCCAGCTTAATGCTGAACAATTAGCGCAGTTAGGTCTTCAGCTTTGGGGAACTACAAAAGATACCGTTTACTTAGATAATATCTATTTCTACTAAACGTTAAAGGGTGATGCCTTGCTGTAAATGCATTACCCGAAAATATTAAAGTATAAAAAAGCCTTGATGCTATGCGGCATCAAGGTTTTTTTTATGAGATTAGTTTTTGATTTTACCGCAATGCCACTAATTAGATTAAATTAATGGCATTACTTGTAAGTTTATTGTCCGTATTTTTCCACTGCAGTGTTCAGTGCATCTTGAGCTTTGCTTGAACCCGCTCGTTCTGCTTCTTCAACAAAACGCTCCGCTTTATCAAGTTCGCCCGCTTTAACGGCTTGCTCAATCAGATCTAAAAACATGGCTTCCGTTTCTGGTTGAATCTTGCTGGCAGTTACTGCTGTAACAGGGATTATCTCTTGTGCCGTATTGCGGCTGCTCACTGTATAGTCAAATGCAAGTCTTACTGCACCAATAGCGGTATGTGGTACCGGTTTGTCCATATACATTTTTGTAACTACATCAGCTCGCCCTGACTCTGCAAGACTTGGATCAGGAAGGGCAAGTTGTGTGGTGCTTTGCATCGCTTCTTGTGTCGTTAATAGCACTAAATACTTTGCTCGGCGACCATCTGCAAACACCGCTGGTATTTCAATATTGCCAAAGTAACGCTCGACAGTTAATAACGAGGACCTGTCGTAATTTATGGTTTCTTCACCATAAATTTGTATTGGTTGATGATTACTATCTAATACTAAAACAGTGGGCACGAACGCGCTGGTAATGATAGGAGAGGATACTGCAATTTTAATGTTCCCATCTGTATCAGGTAATGCAATTCCTTTCACGAAGGATTTACCAGTATTGAACATAAAAGCAGGATTTTCAGCGTTGACGATAAAATCAACTTTCCCTGGCTGAGTAATCTTTTGGTAATCGAGCTGAGCTAACGTTTTACAACACAACTCAGCATTTTCTAGAGATTGGTATCCAACAGTAGGGGTGATTTTTTGTATATCTTCGGTATTTTCAGCACCGTAATCAACTAGCATACTTTTATTACTGGTACATCCCGCAAGCAATACAGCTGCGCCAATAGCGAACATCTTTTTCATTGTCATTCCTTTGATTTAAAACCTTAAAGGCAGAGTAAACGTCGGCCATTATAGAAGCAAGTATTTATGGGAGAATAGAGAATTGTTGGGCAATAATAGATAGATATGTGATGTCAGGCAGAGTGGTTAAATTTCTTGATTATTAATTCATTGAAATATTTAAATCATGTTGTCTAAAAATACTGCCATCAGTGTTCACAATTTTAAATACGTTGTTTTTAAGTATGCCATAACTCGCTCTGAAACCATTACGAGGGTATGCAAGGGAGCCCGGATTTATACATAGCTTTTGATCAGTAACTTCGATTGATGGAAAATGAGTATGACCGCATACAATGATATCTTTATGTGATAGTTGTACAGGGAATAGGTCTTTATAAAGATGACCATGTGTTAAAAACAGACGTTTATTACTAGCGATGGGTAGCAAATGAAAAGGATTTAAACAGGGGAAGCTCAGTTTAGATTGAGTTTGTTGATTATCTCCATTACCTTTAACTGCAATTATGTTATTCCTGTAGCGATTAAGAATTTCTGCAACTAAATTGGGTTGGTAATCGTCATTGTGCTCAATACTGAAGTTCTGATTTAGAATATCACCTAATAATATTATTTTATCAGCGCATGTTTGCTCAGCAATATCTGCAAGTTTCTGGGTTGCAGATATTGAACCATGTATATCAGAGGCAAAAATATAGGTTTGAGCATTCATCGCTTATTTTAGCCTTAAGTTATTTGAACAGGAAACATCTGCTATCAACATTTTTAATTAACAAGCAGGGATAATACCAATAGTATCATTTTAAAATATACTAACTTATCAGATTTCATATTGATTATATTTATGACAGAAAATCGTTTGAAAAGTTGCATCAAATAAAACAATAATAAGCAGCAATCACTTCACTAATAAGGTAATAAGATGAGCGAACAGCAAAATACAAATACAGCGACTAATAAAAAATGGGGAGACATAGAAAAAGCGGAGTGGTTGCAACAACAAGTTATCAAACGAAGTTACCAAGATGATGTAGTAACAAGAATCGATAACCTAAAATCAGATTTTGATATTGAGCAATATGGTGAACTTACTTACCTATCAAATAATAACCTAACAAATAGCTACCCACTCTATATAATTAAATCACGTCAGTGGAATGTTAATAAACCAACAATTTTAGTGACTGGCGGTGTACACGGATATGAAACCAGTGGTGTGCATGGAGCGATTGATTTTGTAGAGCAACAGGCATTAAATTATTCAGACAAATTTAATATTATTGTTGCGCCTTGTGTTAGCCCTTGGGGTTATGAAACGATTAACCGTTGGAACCCTGAAGCAATAGATCCAAATCGTTCGTTCTATGTGAATAGTCCATCACAAGAAGCTGCATCTATTATTAACTATATAGCTTCTCTTAATGTAGAAATTTTTGCGCATATAGATCTGCATGAAACAACGGATACAGACAATACTACATTCAGACCTGCATTAGCTGCTAGAGATGCTATTGAACAATCAACATGGAATATTCCAGATGGCTTTTATCTTGTGGGTGATACTGAGCAACCAAATGATGAATTTCAGAAAGCAATAATTACGAAAGTAGAGCCGGTTACCCATATCGCACCTGCAGATGAAACGGGCAGAATAATTGGCGTGATGCTTTCACAAAAGGGCGTTATTAATTATCCGACTAAAAAACTGGGTCTTTGTGCTGGTTTCACCAATGCAAATTACGTTACGACCACAGAAGTTTATCCGGATAGCCCACAAGTTAGTAATGTACAATGTAATAGTGCGCAGGTAGCCGCAATTATAGGTGGCCTTGAATACCTAGTTGGGCGTTTATAACTGATATATCCTATTGAACCCCTTTTATTTAGATAATTGAATGTTTGATTAAGTGACAGAGCTGCTTTAAAAGCATTGCTAGCTACTTTTTAACTGAAGAAATGAAAAATCTATGTTGATTCACGAGCTAATTGTTCGTTAATTGAGCACTTAAACTTTAATTGTAAATAAAGCCTTGCCAATGTGTATTGAGTCCCTATAATGCGCATCCACGGAAACGGGATAGGACGCAAGTTAATCCAGTTAACGAGAACTAACTAAGTGTTTTAAGTTGTATTTCAATAACGTTATATGTTGTTGAAAATATTGACTAAATAAGCCTTGACTAAGTTTGAAAGGCGCGTAATATACGCCGCCTAGCCGAAAGGCAATGCTCTTTAACAATTTAATCAAACAATCTGTGTGGACACTTATTGTTGATGTGATTTCAAAAAAATCAAAATGTAGTTCTTCTGCTTGCAGAAAATTACAGCCTTTTCGAAGGCAACATCAATAGAAGTGACACACGAATTAATTCATTAATAGGTTGGAAAATCTTTGATTTTCTAATGATTAACGAGGCGACTTAAATCTTTGATTTAATC
>JBALXF010000160.1:0-6712 GCA_036961085.1 Psychromonas sp. | reverse complement strand
CCGCAAAAGGAATTGCACCTTCGGTGATAAAGCATAGACCTAGCACGAAAGAAGCAACACCACCTTCACGCTCATCAGTTTTAAACTTCTTCTTAGCAAGGAATGTCGCAAGCCCCATACCCAGCGGCGGAACCATCCCGGCAGCCATAATAGCGGCCATTGGCAAGTAAGCTTCTGAAGCTAGCAGACCAACACCAAAGGTATAAGCTGCTTTGTTTACTGGACCACCAAGATCAAAACACATCATTGCGCCAAGGATAACACCCAGAAGAACCGCATTTGCAGCGCCCATATTGGCTAAGAAGTCGGTCATTGCAGTCATGATAGTTGCAACTGGACCACCAACAATGTAAATCATCACCAACCCGGTAAATAATGTAGATACTAGCGGTATGATTAGAATAGGTTTCAGGGCTTCCATCGTTTGCGGTAGTTGCACTTTATCTGCAATAAATTTAGCGGCGTAACCAGCGATGAAACCAGCAGCGATACCACCTAGGAAACCTGCGCCAATTGAAGCAGCTAAACTACCACCCACTAAACCGGGTGCAAGGCCAGGTCGGTCTGCAATAGAAAATGCAATGAAACCAGCAAGCACAGGGATCATAAGAGCAAAAGCAGAGCCTCCACCAATGGTCATCAGAGCGGCAGCTAATGTGCCCTCTTCTTTAAACGCTTCAATACCAAATACAAAAGAAAGTGCGATAATAAGACCACCAGCAACAACCACTGGTAGCATGTGAGATACGCCAGTCATAAGGTGTTTATAGACGCCTTTTTTCTCTTCCGTCGATGCAGATGTTGAATTTCCAGAATGAGTATATGTCGTCGCCTCAGAAAATGCTTTGTCCATCTCTTCCGCTGTTTTCTTTAGTGCAGGGCCAGTGTTTGTTTTGTATAATTTTTTGCCATTAAAACGATCCAAAGGTACATCGATATCTGCTGCGATAATCACCAAATCTGCTTCAGCAATATCTTGGTCAGTAAGTTGGTTTTTAGCGCCAACAGAGCCTCGTGTTTCTACCTTGATTTGATGACCACGTTTTTTGCCTTCACCTTCAAGTGCTTCAGCTGCCATAAAAGTATGTGCAACACCCGTTGGACATGCTGTGATAGCAACGATTTTCTTAACCGTGTTAGTAGCTGTCGTTGCTGAAGATGTGGGGGCTACAGAAGATAATGTTGTTGCTTTATCCGACGTAAGTTCAGACGCATTATTAACTGCATTTTCAAGAAACGCTTTACTGTCTTCTGTCACTTCCGAAATACTAGCTTGATATACTTTTTTACCAACAAAGCGATTTGTATCAATGGGCGTGTTGCTTGCTATGATAATTGCGTCGGCATTTTCGATATCATTAACAGAAAGTTCTTCAATATCCATCACCGTTGATTGGCATTCGATTTTTGCATTCCAACTAAGAGATTTGGCTGCTTGCTTTAGCAAACCGGCAGCGATAATGCTATTTGCAACTCCGCTAGGGCATGCTGTAATAATTGCTATATTCATAATAATTAACCTTTATTGTCTAATAATATTATTCTGAGCCTTGTGGCTAATGATTCTGGCTAGTTAAGTTCTTGAAATTTTATTTTTTGTTGCAATAATTCGAGCTCTTCTAAATTCTCAACTCCAACACCGACTTGCGATACAGCCAATGCAGAAAGCGCTGTAGAGAAAGTAAGTAATTGTGGTTTATCCATCTCTTGCATATGCCCCCAACACAAACCTGCTACCAAGGTGTCACCAGCTCCGACTGTACTTACCACATTCATTCGAGGAGGTTTGGCACTCAGCCATTTGCCATCGTTAAGCCACATAACACCATCGCTCCCCATAGAAACAACAATGTTTTCAATACCTTTATTTGCTAACTCTTGAGCCGTATTCTGACATAGTTCAGGTGTTGATAATTCACGTCCAACAAACTCAGATAACTCTTCATCGTTAGGTTTAATCAACCAAGGGTTTGCATCAATACCTGCTGAGAGTGCAGCACGACTACTATCAAATAACACCTTCTTGCCCATGTCATGAAGTTTTTGAATCCATGATGCGCACAGTGAAGGTGAGACACCTTTTGGTAGACTGCCTGCAATGACAAAATAATCGTGGTCATCAGCTAGATTAAAAAGGGTTCTCTCAAACTGTTCAATGTCAGCAGGATTGACTGTCACACCAGGAAAATTAATATCGCTAGTTACGCCAGACTCTTCCACTAATTTGACGTTGATGCGGGTAGCACCAGCGACACGGATGAACTGATCTTTGACTTCAAGTTGATCGAATAGCTGAGTAAACATCTCCTCATTATCTTTTCCCAAAAATCCGGTTACAGTAACTTCCGCACCGAGATCGGAAAGTACCTGTGCAACATTCACACCTTTACCTGCTGCATGAAGGTTACCGTCGTTTACCAGACTTACTGTTCCAACGTTTAAAGAATCTAAATGACCGGTTAGATCTAATGCTGGGTTTAAGGTAACAGTGACAACTTTTTTTGTAGACATATTGCTCTCCTTAGCCTTCGCCTAGACCGGCTGCAATTACAGCGCCAATCGCTTTTAATGCTTGTTCCGCATCTACACCATCTGCAACAAACTGAAGCTCATTACCACGAGTAACGCCTAAACCAATAACCTTCATAAGGCTCTTCGCGTTTACTTGTCTACCATCCCCATTCAAGTTGGTAACTTTGATAGTTGACTCAAATTTTTTCACTTCCGAGACTAGCATTGCACCCGGACGAGCGTGTAATCCATGAGCGTTCTTGATCTTAAACACTGCGACATTTTGATTATCATCAGCAGATACATCAGCTTGTTCTTCTCCGCTAAACATGGTTATTAACTCTGCTGCTGTTGCTTCAATGATTGCATTTTGTCGCTGTTGGAAAACTAATTGGCTTAATGTATCGAGTAGATTCTTGTGCGAGCTATTACAAACAGAAAGAGCAATCAATGCCTTTACATCTTGTCCGTTATATTCACACTTGCTAACAGTTGAAACGAAAGACATAGCAGTGCGCGATACTCCTGTATTGCTACTTACAAGCCATAGCCCTTTGCCTAAGCTAGTTGGCTCTTTCGATACCAATTCACCGACAAAATTTGCATTTGCTGCATCTATATTTTTTATAAGGCCGGCAGCAACTGCACTCATTTGAATCATGTCAGTGGCAGGGAAATCTTTTTGGATAAGAGAAGCGTTGAAATCCGCACTAAACTGAACGTCACCATTAAGTAGCGCCATGATCTGTTCTTTGCTTGTGGCATTTTTCAGTTTTTCTTCAACACCATCTGCTGAAAGCACTTTGGTAAGTTGCTTAAGAATGCCTAAATGTTCATCAGATTTAGCTGCGATACCGATAGCAACATAAACCGTATTGCCATCTCCCCAATTAACACCTTGCGGGAAATGATGAACAGCAACACCAGTTTTATTTACCAAGTCACGGGTATTTGTTGTGCCATGCGGTATCGCAATACCGTTTCCCAAAAATGTTGAATTCTGTGCTTCTCGGTTAAGCATTCCCTCAACATAGCCTGAATCTACAAGCCCTTTCGCTGTTAAGTCAGTTGCAATTTCGCGAATCGCATCTTGCTTAAGATTGGCTGTTTGTTGAAGTTTGATGTCTACAGTAGATAGTTTTAGCATCGTTTTCTGGCCTCTGTCGCTCATATTAAGAGCATTAATTATCATTCAATTTAGTGTGCTGAACCATTTAGCTGAACTAGAGCTCAACTACAGCTTAATTGTTGCTTAATTTTTCTTTAACCACTGCTGAATCGGTTCAGCTTTTATTCTAAAAAAATTCAGCAAAGGTTTAAGCACCTTGCTGATTATGATAAATGTTAAAAATAAATAAAATTTATAAACTTAAAATCTTGCTGAATCGTTTCAGTTGCAATACTGAACCGATTCAGCATATACTTCAATGCACAATAATGACTAAGCTGTGAATTTTTGATCCGGCGCACATAAAAAGGCGAACAGTATGACTTTAGACGAAGTAGCGAAGCTAGCTGGTGTATCAAAAACAACCGCAAGCTATGTAGTTAACGGTAAGGCTAAAAAATATCGTATAAGTGAAAAAACGCAGCAAAAGGTAATGGCTGTTGTTAATGAGCATAATTACCGCCCCGATCATGCAGCCTCTTCATTACGAGCGGGGAACAGCCGCTCTTTTGGTCTTATTATTCCAGATTTAGAAAACACTAGTTATGCGAAACTGGCTAAACTACTAGAGCAAAACTCCCGTAAAGCAGGATATCAAATTCTAATTGGCTGCTCAGATGATGATCCAGAGACGGAAGAAAACCTTGCAGATGCACTTGTTAGCAGAAGGATCGAAGCCCTTTTTGTAGCAAGTTGTTTACCTGAAGCAAGTGATTATTATTTGAAAATACAGAAAAGTGGCACCCCAATTATTGCCATTGACCGTCCTTTAGATGATGAATATTTTTCTTGTGTGATAAGTGAAGATTTCAATGCCGCCTTTGAGTTGACCCATTCCGTTATTTCAGAGCAAGTTTCAACAGTCGGGTTAATTGGTGCTTTACCTAAACTTAATATTTCTAAAGAACGTCAACTCGGTTTTGAAGCGGCTTTAAAAACACAGGATAAGCTATCCATAGTCGGATATGGTGAGCATTTCAATCGAGAACAAGGGAAAAAAGTCTTTGAAACGTGGATAAAAGAAGGAACACTTCCTGATGCGATCGTCACTACTTCTTATACCCTACTTGAAGGTGTTTTGGATGTGTTATTAGAACATCCCTCACTAATAGAACAATTAAAGTTAGGGACTTTTGGTGATAATCGCTTATTAGATTTTCTACCAATGAAGATTAACTCTCTACCTCAACAGTTTGAAATTATTGCCGACAGCGCTCTTGCTGCTGGCCTTAATGCTTCAGCCAAACGTTATGCAGCAGGAATTGAATTGGTTCCTAGAACATTAACCAAAAGATAAGCAGTAATAGCTCAGCTCTTATCGACCTTAAAATTCATTATTTACAACACCCACTCCCCTGTTGAATGGGTGGACACTTAACCGTGCCAAATGAACAAAAAACGCAACAATCACCTTTCAATGGTTTTATCAATTCATGACAAGAAGTACATTCATAAAAGTACAGGCATGCATCTATAGGCATCATCTCTTCTTTTTCAAACCCACATTTAGGACATTTGAGTTTCGACGCTAAGATTATATTATTCATATTCCCCTATAGTGATTCGTTGCACATCAAGTGTTGATCAATAATCATTTAGCAAGAGTATACGTACAGATAAGCATTAATCATAATACTGTCGTTCTTATTACAGTCAGTAGATAATATTTTATCTAAAACTTACATCTATGCACTTTTATTAAAGTTACACCGTAAAAATAGGTATGTTATTTTTTGTTTATAAGCTAAGTCTACTAGACATTTTAACTGAAACTGAACATCGTATTAAACAGTATTTTATTACTACATTATTGCAGAATTTTATTGTAAACAGTCACTTGTAACCTTCTTTAAAGCGTCACAATTCTTGTGTAAAATACCCTATCTAACTGATTGCTTCAGCATGATTTTTAATTAATAAATAATAAAAATAATAGGAATATAATTATGTCGTCACACCCATTTGATGCATTAACTTTAGACAATGGCGCTAAGCTCATTTTCACGCCTTGCCCAGGTATCAAAGATACATCTTTAACAGACTCTGTTGTAACATTAAAACAAGCTGGCACAGAGATGCTAATAACTTTGATGTTTGATAAGGAGATGGCGAAAAATAATGCACAACAATTACCGAATGCTTGTGCTGAAAACAAAATAGCTTGGGTACAATTACCTATTGCTGATGATGCAGCGCCCAATGAAGTTTTTAAAGCGGCTTGGGATAACAACAAATCAGCAATTCTAGCGGTAATAGAAAAGCAAGGGTCGATTGCAGTGCATTGTAAAGGAGGATCGGGACGCACAGGTTTAGTTATTGGCTTAATATTATTGTCTTATGGTTTACCTGTTGAACAGGTGATTTCAGAAGTACAAAAAATACGACCGAAAGCACTTAAACATCCTGTACAGTTAGATTATTTTAACTCTTTTTTGTAAAAAGAGAGTCCATCTGACGGCTATATATTAAGTAAACGTGTAGCAAAATCGATCTAAAACGAAGCTGCTACACGTTTATAATTCTGGCCTAATACCTTTAGACCTAACTTATTTTCAGACTATTTTTATGCGATATAACTCATTCACTGGCTTATCTACAAAATAAGCGTAAACATGTTCGTATACCACATGCTGGTTTGGAAATGGCGCAAGCGTTTTAGCTTCTTCCAAGGAACACCAATTATACTGCGTATGTTCGTCATTCAATTCAACCGCTTGCTCAGGCGGACACAAAACCACAAAAACGGGAATAAGCTCAATAACGTTGACGTATGGTTCGTAGAATTGATCTAGAAAGTGAGCATTGAATAGGTTTATGGCTTTTATCTGCGTCTCTTCTTCAAACTCACGAATAATAGCTTGCCAGCCCAACTCCCCTTCTTCTATAGAGCCTGCCACATGACACCAGAAATTACCTTTCACTCGTTTCATGAGTAACATTTTCATTTCACCATCTATTTCAGATAACGCAACGCCAGAAACGTAACAAGTATTAAGTGGTATCATTAGTGAACCTTAAAATTGAAGCAGTTAG
>JBALXF010000015.1:4101-16976 GCA_036961085.1 Psychromonas sp. | reverse complement strand
TTTAGGTGTCGGCGCTGGTGGTTCAGCTATAGCTTTCGATTATGCTAGTCACGGACACTCTGTCAGGCTTTTCGATTTTCCCGAGTTTCCTGGCAATATCGAGGCAATAGCCAATCAGGGAGGAGTCTATGCAGAAGGAGATATTTCTGGTTTTGGACCCGTTGATTACGCAGGACATGATATTGATAAAGCGTTGCAGGATGCCGAGCTAATTTATGTGGTTGGTCCTGCATTTAGCACTGTCGCATTCGGTAAAGCTTGTGTAGGCAAACTAAAACCTGGGCAAGTCGTTATTATTAGCCCTGGCTCTTGCGCTGGTGCATTGGTGTTTAAGCAGGCTGCAGGTTTGGCGTTTGATGATGATTCAGTTCGGATTGCGGAAACTCATACTTTACAGTATGCGGTGCGTCTGCTTGAAGCGGGAAGAGTGCATGTATTCCTCAAGCTAAAAGCGGGTAATCTTCTGGCGGCCTTGCCTGGTCGCCATACCGAGGACATATTACAAATAATTGCCGATGTTTATCCAGGAATGGAAGCGGCGCACAACGTGATCCAAACTAGTCTACAAAATGCCAACCCTGTCATTCACCCCGCCGTATCATTGACTAACGCGGCACGCATTGAAGGAGAAGGAGATTTTTTATTCTACGAAGAGGGGGTTTCCGATTCAGTGGGCCGGGTCATTGGGGCAGTCGATCATGAACGGATTGCTATTGGAAATCGTCTCGGGATCACTATTCTTTCTGATCCTGAAATAGGTATACGTCAGGGCTATATGCAAGAAAATAACTACGGTTCAGCTTACCGAAATGCACCCGGTTTTCAAGGGATCCCCGCTCAGCCACAGCTTGATCATCGCTATATTAATGAGGATGTAGGTTACGGTCTTGTATTCATGTCCGGGCTGGCGAAGCAGATCGGCATAGAGACCCCAACCATTGATGCGATTATTCAGATGTCGTCAGTACTGATGGATCGTGACTATGTAGCAGAGGCTTTACGCACTCCTGAATCACTTGGAATTTCTGGGCTTACAGTGGAACAGCTTAGTAACCTTTGATGCAACCGAGGTATTACTTTACGAACCAGTAAATTCGGTCATCTACTTGTTATTTGTTAGGGTAACAATGGATTCCGCAACGCGAGTAACTAGCGTTGCGGAAACTTATACATTTATCTAGATTTTTAACTTAGAATAAAGACTCAGATAGGTCATATAATTCTTGATTGAAAGGTCGTTTCATATTGTTAATACAATCAATAATATCATGATGAACCATTTTTGAATTTTGCATACCAACACAACGTCCTTGTTCACCATCCAATAGTATTTTAACAGCATATGATCCCATGCGGCTTGCCATAATTCGATCGCGTGCCCTTGGGCTACCTCCACGTTGTATATGTCCTAAAATTGTTGCACGTGTTTCACGCTTAGTCTTAGATTCAATGTGTTTTGCAAGCGCTTCGACATCCGTTACGTGCTCACAAATTGCGACTAACATGTGTTTTTTACCTTTAGCAATACCAGCTTCAATTTGCGCCACTAACTCAGCTTCGTTATAGGCTTTTTCTGGGATCACAACAAATTCGATACCACCGGCGACTGCTGCGCGTAGAGTCAAATCTCCACAGTAACGACCCATTATCTCAACAATAGAGATACGTTTGTGTGATGAAGATGTATCACGTAAACGGTCAATTGCATCAACAACGGTATTCAGTGCTGTATCGTAGCCTATGGTATAGGTTGTGCCTGGAATATCATTGTCGATAGTGCCTGGAATACCAATGCAGGGGTAACCCATTTCAGTGAGTTTTTGAGCCCCCATGTATGAGCCATCACCCCCAATAACAACCAATGCTTCGATGCCATGTTTTTTAAGATTTTCAATTGCTTGTTTACGCACACTTTCTTGTTTAAATTCTGGGAAACGTGCTGAGCTTAAGAAAGTACCACCGCTGTTAATAATGTCAGATACGGAGCCTCGATCTAGTTTCTTGATATTACCTTTATGCAAGCCTGCATAACCATCATAGATACCATAAACTTCGACACCATTATGTAAAGCTTCACGTACAACTGCTCGGATTGCTGCATTCATACCGGGTGCATCGCCGCCACTGGTTAAAACACCTATTTTTTTAATCATTTAATAAACCTCCTGTAAAATATTGATAATCTTATCGAACTGCAAATATACGACCTGAAATGCTCTTGCCTGTCAGAAAAATTTATTCCACCAAAAAGCTACTATGTAAACTTTCAGAATTATTATTGCGTTTAAAACAACTTACACTGCAAACATTAGGTGGGAGATGCAAGGTGACCGTACTTTTAATCAGGTAAATTAGTATACAAAGAATAACCGTAAAGGCTAAACACATCGGTCACATTTTTAGTAGTTGATAGCATCATAAGGCTTAGGTATTGCCTTTTGCCCACACAGTAAAGGCAGCTCTGGCCCCCTGATTTATCCAGCAACAAATAAGATATCGGTGCCTGGCTGATTAATATATTAAGCAAAGGGCATAATACATTTGACTAAAACTAGTTCAATAAAGCAGTAATAAAAGCATACATTTATGCTTAGATGAGAAAGGCTTCAGGCGTCTTTTAACTAGGTTTATTCTGAAATTTCGATGTATTTTCATTGTGTAATTAAAGGATTAGACCTCTTCATGACTATAATGTACTGCTATAATTATCTATATTCGTCTAATAACCTGCGTTTACAATACGTAAATTAGGGAGGGGATATGAGTAATGATAGAGGCAAAAATAAAGAATCGTGGGCTGTTGGTGGCGGTGTCATTATAGGTGTTGGTGTGGGCTTTTTCTTATTACATCAGTCAGCTTTATATTTTGTTGGCAGTATAATGGTTGGCTTAGGCCTTGGTTTAGTGGCTTCGGCTATACTTTCCAAAATAAAATGAGCTAGGGTCATCTTTGTTTAAATGCTAATTATAGCAATATACCTGATTTTATTGACCATAATTAGATTATTGATAATAACTCTATTTTTATAGAAACAACTGCTAGATCAAAATAGTGCTGCACACCAATGCTTCATAAGCGACGTGTTGGTCGTGTCTATTAATTAGCAAAGTATATTCAAACTCAATATCTGCTTTGTGTGCTTCCAGCAATTTCGTTGAGAATTAATGATGAATGTAGACACCTGAGAAAATAAACGAGGACGGATACACAACTAAGCTAGATCCATCATGACAACTATTAATTATTAGTGTCCTGCTAATAATCTCATCATTCAAAATGCTACGCCTACCAAACTTAACCAATACAACAATCACATTCTTTTATACATTGTTATAGGTCACATTACCTAATGATGACTGTTTAAATCAAATTTTAGTGACTATGTTGCGTCATAAAATTTATATATTTCCGATTAGTAATATGATCTAGATTAATAAAAATGCAGAAACTACAGGTCAGCAAAATTAAAGTAAGGTATGCATGCTATATTAGATTTATCTCATATAGGTTTTGCTAATATACCTATGAGACTGCACAGTTGAGATTTATGCCGCGTTATTCATTTTGATTTTTTTGTTAATTAACAAAGGAAACTCAAAATGTGGCGATCTCAATTGAACGAGAAGGGATCTTGTTGTAAGGCTTAACTCATGAACAAACTCCGCTACATCATTTTGTCTATATCACTTGCCATTTCTGTCATGCCTATCGTGAGCATCGCATCAACCTCTGTTGTACCTCCTAATGAAAGCGAAACATCGAGCGTTGCTAGCACTGCGGATCACTCAAAATTTGAAGTCTTGCAGCAAGAGTTTGATTATGCACCAGATGTAACGGAAGCTTGCCTTGAATGCCATACCGAAGCTGCGAAAGAGGTGCATAAAACATTCCACTGGACGTGGAAAAGAAAGGTTGATGGCGTAGAAATGGGTAAGTCAAAAAATGCATTTAATAACTATTGCGTTTCAGCGCTTGGCAATGAAAGTTGTACTCAATGTCACGTAGGTTTTGGCTGGCGTAACGACGAATTTGAGTTAGATGCAGAAGAAAATGTCGACTGTTTAGTGTGTCATGATAAAACCGGCACCTATAAAAAGTCGGCGGCTATGTCAGGACACCCTTATTACGAAGATACTAAAGTCGGAAACAAAATTCAAAAAGCGGTTGATCTGAGCTTTGTTGCTCAACATGTTGGTGAACCAGGCCGTGACAACTGCTTAGCTTGTCACGCTGTTGGTGGTGGCGGGAATGGTGTGAAACATGGTGATACAGACCTTTCGCTGAGCAACCCTGAATTTGAGCTCGATGTTCACATGAGTCCAGATAAACTTAACTTTACCTGCCAAAATTGTCACTCAGCAGATGATCATCAGATATCAGGACGCTACTACGACAGAGGATCATTTATTGATCACGAATTAGATATGGGGCGTAATGATCGCAAAGGTAGCAATGTTTCCTGTGAGTCTTGCCATAGTAGTGCACCACACAATGACCGTGACATAGATAACCATACTGCTAAAGTTGCTTGTGCTTCTTGTCATATTCCTGAAATGGCACGCGGACCTTATCTCACTAAGTTGTCATGGGATTGGTCGACAGCAGGAGATCTAAAAGACGGTAAACCATACTCTATCGATGAAGAATTTGATGGCGTGAAAAATCATGCATATATGAGTAAAAAAGGCACCTTTACTTGGGGGCGAAATGTTGTACCAGAGTACCGTTGGTACAAAGGTGAGCTTAAACAAATCACTTTTTTAGATAATATTGATCCGCAAGCAGCACCTATTGATATCAACCCACCCACTGGCGACTATCAAGATCCTAAAGCGCGCATTTGGCCATTCAAAATTCATCGTGGTAAGCAGCCATACGATACTGAATTAAATCATTTTTTACCCATAAAGCTATATGGTAAAAAAGGAACAGGTGCTTTCTGGACCGAATTTAATTGGCCGAAAGCATTAACCGCCGGGGCTAAATTAAATGATGTCGCGTTCAGCGGACAATATGCTTTTATAGAAACTAATGGTTATTGGCCTATTAAACATATGGTTGCTCCAAAAGAGCAAACACTTGAATGCGAGGCATGTCACGGTAGACCGAGTCGCTTAGAAGGGCTGAATGATTTCTACTTAGTAGGGCGAGATCGTTATAGCTTGGTGGAATGGTTTGGTCTGTTAGCCATTTGGGGATCACTGACTGGGATTGTATTGCATGCAGGTTATCGTGTTGTCAGTGCATACCGTAGAAAGTCTTCTTCAAAAGCTCAGTCATAGGAAGGTATCAAGATGAAAAAGACAATAACACTTTATAAACGTTTTGAACGCTTTTGGCACTGGGGGCAAGCACTTTTAGTACTCTCACTGATGTTAACGGGTTTAGAGCTGCATGGGATCACCTCAATCATTGGCTTTGAAATAAGCTCACATCTTCATCATATTGGTGGATTTATATGGGCTGGCTTAGTGATATTGATCTTCACATGGGTATTGACCACCGGTGAGTGGAAGCAATTTATACCTGATATGAAAGGGATGGATGGGGTTCTACGTTACTACTTATATGGCGTATTTATTGGCGAAGCACATCCTCATCATTCAACAGTGGTAAATAAGTTTAATCCGTTACAGCGGATCACCTATTTATTGGTGTTATTTGGGCTAGTGCCACTACAAATTATCACTGGATTAATCTTTTTTTTCTTTGCTGAACTACGTGCAGCAGGTGTAATTGAACAAATTGGTTTAGTGGCTGCAATTCATACCTTTTGCGCCTATGCAACTATTGCATTTTTGATTGTACATCTATATATGATCACCTTTGGAGCCAAGCTTTCAAGCCATCTCATGGCCATGCTGACAGGAATAGAAACGACTGAAAAATAATTTATAAAGTAAATGTATATGTGGGTGACCACCATTAATTGCGCAACACAAAGAGGGACAGGATATGAAAAAAATACTACTCATGACAATGTTATTACTGTTTTCTTTTGGTGCATCTGCTGATGCAACTAAAGGGCAAGAATATTATCTAGAATACTTAAGGCCTGTTTTTGGCTATAACGGCCAAGAATTTGCTTCGCAATACTTAAAGGTGGAATGGAAACGTTATTTCAAGAAAGACGCGAGTAAGTTTATTAAGAAATTTTCTAAAAAACATCCTGAATCTTCCACATTCCTTGCCAGTGAAAAATTTCAGGAAATAGCGCCAGATATTAAAGATTTTGCAATGAAATATGCAGCAGACAGCGGTGAGTTGGCTGCGTGTGATTAATAGCAAAGGAAGCCAGAAGGTGATCATCCCTGCAACCAATGATCACTATTTCCATTGCTATAACAGTTATTAGGAGAACTTTTATGTGGAACAAAATCATTATTGTATTGTGTTTAATGATAATGCCATTCACCTTGCTTGCATCTGAAGTAGTAGGAAAGATTCAATCAATTTCAGTGAAGGGTAAGGTCATTAAATACTTAAACCCCAAAACAAAAGAAATTAGCGTGATTAAGTTTAGTGAAGATACTGTGCTTGAAAGTGCGGATGACTTTAAAGATCTAACGGTTAATACTAAGTTTAAGGCGAGTGTAAACGATCAAAGTGTTGCCACCAAAATTAAACGTATTTTGGTTAAGCTACCAGCTGAACAAATGATCAGTACTGATGAATTAGAAGCACTGATGGATGGTAGCAATCCTTACTTTTTAGGTGATGCGCGTCCTGCTAAAATTTATGATTTAGGGCATATTCCAACAGCAATGCCGACACCTGCTTCAACGCTTGATAAAAACCTTAATTGGTTGCCTAAAGACAAAACCACTGAGATTGTTTTTTACTGCGGGGGGGGTAACCTGCCCATTAAGCCCCAAAGCAATGAATATCGCAATGAAAGAAGGTTACTCCAATGTTAGAGCATACGTTGAAGGTTACCCCGCATGGAAAGAAGAAGTTTATCCATCGCATGTTAATGCAGCTTGGCTTACAAAAAATCTTGATAAACATCATGTGATTTTAGACGTTCGTGACGCAGCACCTAGCTTCATCAAAGGATCTGCTCATATGCCTGCTTCGACGTTGACCGATATGCATGAAAACTGGAATCAACAGAAATACCCGGTGAAAGACCGTTTAATTATGGGGGTACGTGATAAAAAAGCCCCTATTGTTATTATTGCGAATAGTGATGACAGTGACGAAGCGATTGAAGCTTATGAAATATTAACGTTTTGGAAGTATAAAAATGTAACCATTCTGATGGGGGGATTGGACGCTTGGACAGGCACCAAAGAGACAGGGGAAATAGCCAGCACATTGGAATATGTTAAAAAACCTATAAAAGGAGCGGTGGAAGAAAGTGTGTTTGTAAAAGCTGCGTTAGAAGGTGGAGCCACCATTGTTGATGTTCGTGACGTAGATGAAATTACCTCTGGGCGTCTTGCTAAGTCGATACACATTCCACTCGATGATTTAGATGCAAATTTATCTAAAATCCCAAAAGATACAAAAGTGATTGTACACTGTGCGGGAGGTGCGAGAGCAGCATTAGCCTATGATATTTTAGTCAAAAATGGATATACAGATGTGCTATTTCTTAACGACTCTTTTGAAGCCGTAATGAAGGAAAATAACATTACATTATTGTAGTTGTCACTTGCCAACTTTATTTTCTTTTACTTACATGGGGTGGTATCTGAATGGTACTGCCCCAATTGAAAACAACAGATACAATTCATGCCTTTTACTTGTTATTTTAATTCACATGTACATAACCCTAGAAATTTTATATTGTGATCTAAATATATTTTTGTACAAACAATCTGTTTAAGAAAATCCCCTAAACACGTACCATTTTCGCTTCACTACATTTTGGAATATATTTAATCACCTCATTATTCATTTTTTATCGAGACATTGTTTATGCTCTGCCTTCACATTACCAATAAGTTCATCTTATTCAATCCTGAACTTTGCTGCAGCTTCACTATAAACACATCATGTCAGGCTATCACGTCGTCAATAATGATTGATACAGCAAAAAAAGTTATCTATAATCGCCGCAAGTGTTACACCATTAAATACTAACCGCGCCATCCTGCCTCCACTCTAGTATTTATCTTTGTGTTATAAATAATAAAATGTTGCAAAATAACTCCTTACTATCGCGCTTCTCACACGAGTCTAGCGTCCTATTTAAACTATCAATACCTATTATGATCACCCAAGTTGCGACACAAGCGATGGGGTTTGCCGATACAGCTATGGCCGGTCGGGTTAGTCCAGTTGACCTTGCTGCTATTGCCTTGGGAACAAGTTTATGGCTGCCCGTGTTATTGCTGTTAAGAGGACTGATCATGGCGCTTACGCCAGTAACGTCTTTCCATCGCGGCGCCAAAAATAATGCACAAATTGCTATCGAACTGGTACAAATGTTATGGATCGTCTTAGTCAGTAGTATCATCCTTATTATCTATCTTAATTTTGGTGAAACCATATTAACGACCATCAATGTTGCACAAGAAGTGATACCCGTTGCGAGTAATTATGCGATTGCACTTACTTATGGTGTTCCTGGGATTGCATTGTTTTACACTCTAAACGCTTTTTGTGAAGGTATGAATAATACCAAGGCTCCTATGGTGTTTTCGATTATTGGTTTATTGATTAACCTACCAATCAATTACATTCTCATTTACGGCAAACTTGGTTTTCCTGCTTTTGGTGCTGTCGGCAGTGGTATTGCGACCAGTATTGTCTACTGGCTGATGTCATTGATGTTATTTATCTATATAAAGCGACATCATGATTATAAAAACATCCTGCAACTTACCGACTTCCGCCCTAAATTAGATCGGATTTGGGCGATGTTAAAACTCGGTTTACCTATTGGTATAAACATTGCTGTTTGCGGCAGTATATTTGCTGTTATCGCCTTATTAATTGGCCGATTAGGCGCTGCCAACATTGCTGCAGCACAAATTGCCTTGAGTATTTCTAGCATGACTTATGTGATCCCAATGAGTCTCTCATTTGGTATCACTATTCGAGTCGGATATGCGCTTGGTCGTGGTGATGAAGCTGCTGCAATATTAAAAACTAAGGTGGGTATTATTAATGCCGCTTTAATTTCTTTGTTTGCTTCAAGTGCATTTATCTTTTTCCCGGAATTGATCACTAGCATTTATACTAAAGATCCGGTGATTGCTGCAACAGCGACCACATTACTTTGGTACACGGCGCTTTACCAAATGAGCGACGCATTACAAACATCTATTAGTGGGGCATTACGTGCTTATAAAGATACCAAAGTGCCTATGTTGTTAGCGTGCACGGCTTACTGGGGAATCGCTTTACCTTTAGGTGTGATATTAAGCATGACGGATATTATTACGCCTGCTCGTGGCGAAAGTGGTTTTTGGATTGCTATTATCACGGGTCTTACGCTCAGCGCAGTACTGGTGTTCATTCGCTTAATTTATGTGATTAAGCAACGTAATAAATCAATAACAGCCGTCGATGATTTTGCTCTTGCTTAGCTAAATGATTATTAGTTAAATGTAATCTTAGTTAAATATTAACGGATTAGGTTTTGAATGGAGAGAATAACTGATCAGCTAGCGGATTTACTTTACAAGTAATCTGTTGCTAGAATGTTGTCTCCCTGAGGTGAAAACAAGCAATAAAAAGGCCGTTAAGTTAACTTAATGGCCTTTTTTACGATTAAGGGAATATTATTCTCATTCTTAATCGTTAGTTATTATTTAGCTTTTATTTTCCTTGGTACTGACTGTGTGACTTGTCTAGCTGTTAGAAAGTTGCTTGAACGTAGTCATCTGCATCACCAGATTTGTTTTGTTTGTAAACACCCGCTTTAAAGTACATTTACTTACCACCAACGTCATAACCACTGTCACTCATGTCAACAACTTGCTCAACATCATCGTGGCCTTCACGCATCAATGTTACTGTCATTGTGTTGCCTACCACTTCGATGCGGTATGAGAAGACTTCACCTAGTGAAATGCACCCGTATCTCGATTTGGTAGCTTACGGTAGTATCAACGGATTGGCTCATCAGCAGCATCATGGGTTGGACCAATAATAAAGCGACCGACTTCATTTAGTTCACCCTTTGTTGTTGTGTGAACAATTAGTAGGGCTGGCTGTTATTATTCGAATTGTTGATCAAAGTCAAAAGCAATCGTGACTATCAACTTTCTGTGCAAGATATTCTGGATTGGGAGAAACAAAATGGAAGTATTGAGGATGGATCCATAGTATTGGTTGATACAGGTTAGGCAAAATATTGGCCTAATAAAATACAATATATGGGAACGGATAAGCGTGGGCAGGAGGGAGTAAATGAATTAAGTTTGCCTGGTGTTCATCCTGAGACGGCAACATTTTTATCTACCAAAAGAAACATAAAAGCGGTTGGATTAGACACTCCAAGTATTGATTATGGTGGCTCTAAATTATTTGAAACACACCAGATTTTATTTGAAAAAAATATCCCTGCTTTCGAAAATGTAGCGAACCTAGATCAATTACCAATTACAGGTGCAACGATTATTGCATTGCCAATGAAAATAGAAGGCGGTAGTGGAGGACCTTTACGTATAGTAGCATTCATATCAGATGAATAATTTTTTATGCGCTCACCTTAAATACATCGTTGCTTGTTGCCTCTTTATATCGAGAGCCTGCTAAGACAAATAAATTCATTAACTTATTACTTGAAGCATTTAACATAATTAAAAAGCAATACCTTACCCGGACCTCACTTATTAGTTTGCTATTTAGATCGCTTTAACTTGCGTCACTCAACAAGCTAGCTTATGCTCCCGCTCCTCATATTTTAAATAGGTAACTCATGAATATTATTACCGTTGCAGAAATCGCTAAACCAATTATTAAAAGTCACCATAAAGCACGTCATATGAAAAAAATGGCCGTCGGTCCTTTTGCTCAAACCTGTGCAGAGTTCCGTTTTAGTGCAGACATTGAAAAATTTGAACAAGTTGACGAGGCTCTAATGGAGTGTCAACAAAACTGGGATTTGTTTACTGCTTATTTTAATGATCAATACCACATCGCGATTAACTTCTTTACAGATCAAGAAGACTTAAACGCAATGTTAGAAGTAGCTCATACTGCTATTGTTAAGCAAGTTGGTGACGTTGAATTACAAGTGTTAGTTGGCGATGCTAACTATAGTGATTGGGCTAGTTGCTACGAAGACTAATCAACTGAAAACTAAAGTGGCAGGTATTGCCTGTCGCTTTATGATGAGAATTGAATGTAAATTAGTTGGAAAGCATGATCGGTCAACCTTTTGGGGTAGATAAACTGGAGCTAACAATTGATTTAAATTAGCTGTGCTTGAATTTTGTAACTGAATTTAAAATAAGAATTCATTAATTCCTCAAAGCTGTATATAAAATAGCGTGGAAATGTTACGCATACCCACAGAATGCAGAGAAAAATATTGGTTTTTATTTGCTAATACCTATAACGCTATTCGTGTTCTGGGCATGCTTCAACGCCAAGGGCGTTTGTGAAATAATATTATTTTAGAATGGTTGTCTTAATATTCCAAATCACCATGTGCATATGTCTCATATAATATCTACTCTCATAACCTCTGCAATTCAGTCTTTTTATTGATTGTATGTTAATAATCTTTGGATAATTGCATTCGTAAATTTTTGGTTTTTAATCCCCAAAATTTAGATTTTGGATAGTATTGTATGGATTTATGAAGATATGAAAGGTACAAAACCGCAGTTTAAAAGTTGGTTAAAGTCATAACACACCTCCAGAATGAAAATGTAGATGATCTAAACGAGTAGGTATTATTTTTCTATGTTTCCCACAATGAGTCGATAACTCCTATAATTAATTAGTAGCAATTGATTTAGGAGTAATAAAATGAATTTAGCTGACATAGTACAAGGTGGTTGGGATGCAGTTGCAACTGCAGATTTTGATTTGTTAGTCTCTGATTACACAGAAGAAATGACATTCATCATGCCGGGGCAAACGGATGTTTTGCAAGGTCGACAGGCGTTTCGAACTGCATTAGATAGTCTTGGGGAGATCTTACCGCAAGGTTTTGAAATTACAGGGCTGCGACAGATTGAAGGGGAAGGTGAGGTCGTTTCGATCGTAGAGTGGAAATCAGATAAAATCACAGCTTCGCAATTATCAGTGTTGTTTAAATTTGAAGGCAATAAAATCTCAGAGGAACGTTGGTTCATAGATACAGAACAATGGAAAAGTGCCTTTTAAATATTAAATAAAATGACAAAGCTGATGCAATAGGTGTTTGATACATGGAAATATGTATCAAACAAGCCCCTAATGAAGATGATTATCCTTATTGCTCAGTCAACATTTCCATTTTCTTGCCCGTTAACTCTTTCAAAAAAATCCTCATTTATATACAAAATTTGATTGAATCAGTATTCATTACTGGTACACAAGTGTATCGAGAATTAGTATGTGATGATGCAATACTTTTTTCTCAGTTTACTTTCCAATGAGCAGGGTCAACTTACTTTATAATGGCTAATGAAATATACTTAGATACATTTATGCTGGTTCATATCGCATAATCATTGCCTCTTATCTTAGTACATCGTTATATACAAAATGAGTTTATTAGTTACTTGGGGTAGAATTCACATTTTAAGTTGCAGCGAGATTGATATGAGTAAAACTATCGAACAAAGAATTGGTAATATCGCCTTAGTTGTTGAAAACTATGATGATGCAGTTGAATTTTATACGAAGAAACTGCAGTTTGTGGTTATCGAAGATACAGATTTAGGTGGTGGTAAACGTTGGGTTCAAATTTCCCCACCAAACT
>JBALXF010000015.1:0-4091 GCA_036961085.1 Psychromonas sp. | reverse complement strand
ACTCCTAGCCCAAGCGAGCAATCAAGATCAATTAAATTCAGTTGGTGATCAAGCTGGAGGTCGTGTTTTCTTGTTTCTTCAAACCAATGATTTCTGGCGTGACTATGAATTTATGAAAGCGCATGGTGTTGAGTTTACTGAGCAGCCTCGTGTTGAAGCATATGGGACAGTTGTCGTTTTTAAAGACTTATATGGTACAAAATGGGACTTATTACAGTTAAATTAGGTAACTAAATAGGTGTGCATAAAAGGTATCGCAGCAAATCTAGTAACAAGGCATTTTCAATAGGGCACTATATATGGATTATATTATTGCAACAGTTCTATTTGCTGTCTCAGCTTCGATAACTCCGGGACCCAATAACATCATGATAATGACATCGGGAGTAAACTTTGGGGTTCGTCAAAGCCTGCCTTTACTTTATGGTATCTGCGTTGGATTTGCAGTAATGCTATTGTCGGTAGGCCTAGGTTTTGGACAGCTGTTTGAGTTGTTTCCTAGCTTACATCTGATTATTAAGTGTTTAGGCACAATATATTTATTGTATTTGGCATGGGTTATCGCTCAATCTGCTAGTTTCGCTGAAACAAATGTGCAATCCAAACCTCTTACTTTTTTAAAAGGGGCATTATTTCAATGGGTCAACGGTAAAGCATGGGTTGTTGCTACTGGTGCAATAGCTGCATTTACAACTGTTGGAGGTGGTTATTATGGTCAGATTTTGACACTTGTAATCACATTTTTATTGGTCGGTTTCCCATGTGTTACGGCTTGGCTACTATGTGGCACTATCCTAAAAAAAGCTTTAAAGTCTGAACGTAATCGAAAATATTTTAATTATACAATGTCTGCACTCCTTGTTTTTTCTGTTATGCCCGTGGTAAAAGAAATCGTTTTGCAATTAACCTGACAAGGTATAATCAACATTTATAAATTACACTTTTCATATATTAATTGTGTAAATAAATTTTTAAAGGTAGTTATTATGAAAGTCGAAGTAGTTGATTATGACCCCAATTGGCTATCACTGTTTGAACAAGAAAAGTTACTACTTATGAAAAATAGTGGTAGTGCCATTGATAAGATTCACCATATAGGTAGTACTTCTATTGTAGGACTTTCTGCTAAACCAATAATAGATATCATTATAGAAGCAAAGTCTTTAGCGTCGCTAGATAACCTCAAGGTTAATTTTGAAAACCTAGGTTATGAAGTGATAGGGGAATTGATGATTTTTTGAGTAATGCATATATATCATCATTAAAACCCTCCCGCCCATTGTTCATATTCTCGGATGTTATCTAGCTCCTCTGGTGTTCTTGGTAACGGATAGTAAGGCAGAGCAAGTAGCTCCTCAGCGGGTAATAACTCCCATTTTGGAGTGATTTTCTTACGGGTAAGGGTTGTATTACCGTCTTGGATTATATACATATAATATCCATCGGAATGAGTGTTTGCATAACTAGCAATTTTTGCAACTTCTCCAGAAGGTAATTTTACCTTCCTACCTAAAGGATACAATTGATGAAGGGCATAACTAACATGGGCATCTTCTAAGTACCCTTGTTTAAAGCGATACAATCCAATAGCAGATGAGGTGCGACGTTCAGTCCATCCTGCTAAAAATAAATCGCGAAGTGAGTCTTGAAATGGTTTCCCACTTGGGATTCCCTCATTAGTTATAAACTGAACCAAAACAGAATCTTCGATTTGATTAAGTATGTTGAGAAACTGCTCACCAGTTTTATCTGCTAATAATTTCATTTAGCTACCAGGTAAATTAAAATTTCAATATGGTATTTGATATAAATGAGGATATCAAGGCATTCAATTGGGATTCACGAAGTTTGATATTTCCAATTCAAGCTAGGGTTTTATGGTGTTTGTATAAAAAAATAGAGCCTCCATGAATTCTCAACTGGGCAGCCTGAAGTGACTATTGTAAAAGTAACTATTCCAGGAGATTAAAAGTTATCACTTCATGAACATCTAGTAATAAATACTGATTTATTAATTAACTTATCATTTATCTTGTTTTACTTACTCAATAATTTTGAGCAATAATTCTCTGTGGCCTATATTTGATTGATATTTTGACTGGCATTTTGAGTCACCCTTGTATTGCTTAGGAAAACTCTTTTATGAAAAAGCATGTTTTACTGCTGCTTACGCTTACTCCTTTATCTTTTATGGCTGTCGGTTCACCAACGATAGGTACTGCGCTGGTGTTGCCTGGTCTGCATGAGCAAGGTGTTGATTTACTGGGTTTGCCTATGTCTTCAGAAAGTGTGATTGATTGGGAAATTAGCAATAGTGACTTAGTGTTTGGCGCTTATGCTCGTAAAACTGATAATGAGAGAGTCAAAGCAATTGGTTATATGTATAACCAGAAACTGGACCTAAATTCTAGCTGGTTAGAAAATATAATTCGTAATGATGCCGAGCGTAATGGAATAAATTTTGAGGATTTTTTCTTACACTTTTCTGAAGATACCGTCATAGCTGAGGTCGATAAAACCCACGGAGAAAATACAGTGTTAAATCGAAAACCTATGATTGTTGGTTATACAGCCAATCAAGATCATGCCGGTTTTTGGCTGTATCAAAAGCCACCTTGGGATGCTGATGTGTTCGAAAACTTTCAACAAGGTGGAGCACTTTATGTCTATCATTCGGAAATGTTCGATAGGCTAATGTTTACATTCTCACAATTTGCACGAGGGGGAAGCTTCACGATTGAATACCCAACAGCGATTGATGCAAACGGACTGGTAAGTGAATGGTCGATCATCGAAATAAAGGAAGATAAAACGCGTAATATAACGCGAAATGAATCTGTCATTTGGGATCTACCCGAGAATTGGTTACGTGCTACAACCCACGATGGAAGTGGTCTAAGTTATGGAGGCGGTGCGCACTTTGGCTCTACTTTTTTACAAGATGGTGGGCGTTTATACGTTATTAGAATACGCTGGAAAGGCGAAAAATCCGATATTCGACCACGGCTAAAAGAAGTTAAATTAGATAATAGTTTTCCGGTTGTTAATATCGCTAATGCTGCAGCAACAAATACTAATGAGAAAACAGTAACTAGTTGGCGTAAGATCCGTGGTTTTGATACAGCAGCAGACCTTAACCAAGACAATTATTTATCAGATGCTGAATTTAATGATCGCGCAAATAAAAAAGCAACCGCACGATTTCGCTGGCAGTCTCGGGTCATACCATTCGGTAAGATGTGGAATCAAACCTCATCATGGGCATTGACTAATCTTGCCAATAGCGATTATCTGCA
Source organism: Psychromonas sp. (assembly GCA_036961085.1). Classification (GTDB taxonomy): domain Bacteria; phylum Pseudomonadota; class Gammaproteobacteria; order Enterobacterales; family Psychromonadaceae; genus Psychromonas. The sequence goes on along the minus strand of JBALXF010000015.1, from coordinate 795 downwards.
ATCCATGCAGTCTTACTATGCAAGCCATTGGCAGCAACAAGGTCTAAATGGCGCCTATAACGACGATACTAATAAGTTGATTGGAGCGAATCAATTCTCTGTTCATTCCGGTGGTACTATTGAAGAGCTTGGATTAGTAGTCGGAACCGTAGAAGCTGAAAAACGTTATAAAAATCAGTTCTCAACTTTTCTAAAAAAGCTATCTAGCGTAGACAGTGATGTTTTAATCGGGGTAAATATTGGTCCAGCAAACCTTTATGGTCGCAATGGACAATCACACTTGATTGAGGCTGCCTCCCTATACTTAAGAGAGCATTATCTATTTCCATCAACTGGTTTTAGTGGCTATGGCGGGATATCCAAATTTTGGGATAATATGGCATTAGCATATGAAGGTAAAAGCGTGATATTTCAAGCCACAACACGTTATGGACGCGTAGAGTATTTGGGCAATAGCGAAGAAAATTGGAAACAAGATCAATATGCAAACCTTGCCATATATTACCTTAATCACCACCCATCACGTAGTTTTTTTAGTCAGTGGAATAGTAGTTACATTTATGGCAGTAGCAATACAAGCAGTGATAATTTCTGGAAAAGTGGCGTAGCCAAAAACATTGCTTACCAACCAAGCTCTCTGCTTAATATTGATCTGGGTGCTCCCTTAAATCAGGTTCGTAATAATTATGAGCCCATTCCCTTAATGTTATCTACTAATAGCCCAACACCTGCTGACTACACTATTGTAGGTAATTCAAGCATGAACAAGCTTGTGCATGCAGATCTGCCAAACGG
>JBALXF010000159.1:0-6777 GCA_036961085.1 Psychromonas sp. | reverse complement strand
GCTCTTGTACTTTATAATGTCCCTAAAAAGTGTCCCGTTAGGGACGATGGATGTTGCAGTAAGGCATAACATGCAGAAATAGCCATAAATAAGCCTTTATTACTAATTTTTTAAGGCATTGATAAAAAAAGAGAATATAGCTATGTATCCAACTAACCGCTTTTCCATCGCGCCGACGCTTGATTGGACTCACTTTTAGCCAATAAAAGGGTTCTTGTATCTTGAGGCATACTATAGGCGTATCGGTATTTTTTATATTTAAGTTTTAAGCCAAAAGGCGTGCCGAGGCGATCCGGTTATAGTTATCGTTCCAATCACCTGCATTACCGATCAACTTCAAATGTTCGCAAGAACAAGTCGCTTTGTACGTACTAATACACGAAGCTAGCTTCCAGATCTCAATTACTCTCCACTACGTGAACATATCTTAGGTGTGCAGTGTACAGAGTGGTCTGAAGTGGTACTTAATCAAGATCGTATCGATCATATGTTTTTCCCTCGTTTACTGGCTAATGCTGAAGTGTCTTGGTCACAACCGCAAGATAAAAACAGGGATGATTTCTGTTGCCGTTTAGAGGGACAAAAAGCACATTTCTAGCGTAATAAAATAAATTATAGAAAGTTTTCAGAAGGTTTGAAAATCAGAAAATTAGAAAATAATATATCTATAAATTGCGCATATAACTTTTATTTAAGTAATGACCTGTTCATATTGCATAACAAAGTAAGGTAACACAATGAAATATATTTTTTGATGATGCAAACAGAGAGTACGTAATTACGAGTCCTGATACAGCAACGCCATGGACAAACTATTTATGTACTGAAAAATTCTGTACAGTTATTTCTCATAACGTTTCTATATTTGTAAAGAAACGCATACTTTTATTCTCGTTATTCGTCAATTTGAGTATCTTTAGGGGATCACATGAACAATTTATTAATTAACCACTTAGGGTATGAAACCGATAAACCTAAGCAAGTTATATTACAGCAAACATCTGCGCTTATTGAACACCAAGGTGGGATCTTTGAATTACGTAAAAAGGACTCTGAAGAGATGGTCTTTAGCAATGAGATTCAATTTGTTGGTAGTGTAGATAATTGGGCTAAGGGCTATTTCAGTGTCTTAGATTTCAGCGAATTTAAGCTACAAGGACAGTTTTTTATACGCCTAGTTTACGCTCAAGATGTGATTGAAAGTGAAACCTTTTTTATTAAAAAAGAGATTATATTCAATGAAAGTTTTGATCTGTTATTAAGTTACTTTACCAATCAACGGTGTAAAGATATTTGGGATGACGCCGATAAAACGCTTAGCTTTTACGGTGGTAAACGTAAAGATACAGTTGACGTTCATGGTGGCTGGTATGATGCTTCGGGTGATAAAAGTAAATATTTAAGTCACCTCTCCTATGCTAATTATATGAACCCACAACAAACTCCAATTGTGGTTTGGAATATGTTATCAAGCTTAGAAACTGGGCAACTCAGTTTTATGCAATCAAAATTATTAACCGATGAAATATTATATGGTGCAGACTTCTTAGCGCGTATGCAGGATGAGCAAGGTTATTTTTATACTACGGTGTTTGACAAATGGAGTCACGACCCTAAAAAACGTTTAATCTGTAGCTATAAAACACAATCGGGCGACCTTAATAGTGACTGGCAAGCTGGCTGGCGTATGGGTGGTGGGTTGGCTATTGCATCACTCGCGCGCGCAAGTAAACTGCCGAGTGAGCAAAGTTCGCTTTATCTGCATAAAGCCGAAGTGGGCTTTTGGCATCTTATAGAATACAACCTTTCGTACCTTGATGATGGTATTGAAAATATTATTGATGATTATTGTGCATTGATTGCTGCGATTGAGTTATATGCAGTGACACAACAGACTCGTTATAAACAGGTTGCAATTAAACGTGTGCATTCACTTATTGAACGCTTAACTGATGATGAGAATTTTAATGGTTGGTTAAGCGCAGACCATCTCGCTGAACGTCCTTATTTTCATGCGGCAGAAGAGGGGTTACCAATTATCGCCTTGTTACGTTTTTTAACGGTTGTGGATACTGAACCGACACTTTGCGATAAAATTCATTCAACTTTACAGCAAATAAGTAATTGTTATTGCAAATTAGCAAACGAAGTTAATAATCCTTTTCATTATCCGCGTATGTATAAAATGACTAGTACAAGCGCTAAAGCAAGTAGCTTTTTCTTTCCTCATGGAAATGAATCTGGATATTGGTGGCAGGGCGAAAATGCGCGCTTAGCATCGTTGGCGACTGCATTTAAGTTATTGTCGAATACTGAGATATTGGATGGTACCTTGCGGTGCGAGATATCGTTGTTAGCACAAAGTTCATTAGATTGGATCCTAGGTAAAAACCCAATGAATATGTGCATGTTAAAAGGAGTGGGTTACCATAACCCGCCTGAGTTTGATCCTTTGCATAAAAGCGTAAAAGGTGGGATTTGTAATGGCATTACATCGGGAATGTGGGATGAAAGTAGTATTGAATTCTCACCAACAAACGATCCTGATCATACATGGCGCTGGAGTGAGCAATGGCTACCTCATAGTGCGTGGTTTATGTTTGCAATTTGCAGTTAACAAGTTAAGTTGTAATTTGTGGATGAGGGTCAAGTCTTTCATTTTGCATTTTGAGTAATTAACACCTGTTCTAAGTCGTAAATGGGGCGAAATTCGACTTGGTCTTTCGGATATAATTGAGGCAAATTAAAACATAAAATTTATAACTCGTGTATCGGCATATTCTCGCTTACGATCCTAGTCTTAGAATTTTCTAATCCATTAAAGTGCCTACTTATAAACGTTAAGTATTTCTGCGGTGTAGCTATTGGCTTTCATACTATTTTAGTGACTGCCTGATTATCCCATTGTCTATTTTTTAAAGCCATACTTCTGATATAATCATGATTCTTAGGCCACTATTTAGATAATAAATCTGCTGTTTGGCTCTTTTATAGATTTTTTATTTTTTATATTGGTGTCATATGCAACATTTTCCTACAAATCGTTTTTCTATCGCCCCGATGCTTGATTGGACTGACCGTCATTGCCGTCACTTCCATCGTTTAATGAGTAAAAACACCCTGTTATATACTGAGATGGTCACTACTGGCGCTATTTTATATGGCAAGGGCGATTACCTGCAAAAAGGTGAAATTGAACATCCGGTTTCTTTACAGCTAGGTGGCTTTGCTGCGGTAGATTTAGCAAAGGCAGCACTTGCAGGTAAAGAACGTGGCTTTGATGAAATAAACTTAAATGTTGGTTGTCCATCTGATCGTGTTCAAAATGGCCGTTTTGGTGCCTGTTTGATGAGTGAAGGTGAATTAGTGGGCGATGCAGTCAAAGCGATGCAAGATGCAACTGGATTACCCGTTTCAGTGAAAACGCGCATTGGTATTGATGAGTTGGATTCCTATGAATTTTTATGTGATTTCATAGCTAATGTAGAGAAAAAAGGCTGTGATACATTTATTGTGCATGCGAGAAAGGCTTGGCTAAGTGGTTTAAGTCCAAAGCAAAATCGTGATATTCCACCTCTAGATTATGAACGTGTTTACCAGCTTAAAAAAGATTTCCCGCAGTTAACCATTGCGATTAATGGTGGCATTAAAACCTTAGATGAGTGCGAACAACATTTACAACATGTTGATGGGGTTATGCTAGGGCGTGAAGTTTATGCTAATCCTTATTTGTTAAGCTCTGTCGATCAACGTTTATTTGCTGATCAATCTGCGATCTTAACTCGCTTCGAAGTGCTAGAGCAAATGTACCCATATATTGAGCAACAACTCAGCAATGGATCATATTTAAATCATATTGCTCGTCATATGTTAGGCTTATTTCAAGGTATTCCTGGTGCGCGAGCTTGGCGTCGTCATATCAGTGAAAATGGTCATCTGTCTGGCTCTGGTATAGAAGTTTTGGAAAAAGCGGCTTCATTTGTTGTAGAGAGTTAATTTTTAATTGGAGAAAAGTATGAAAAAAATCGTTTTACTGGTGAGTTTGTTCACTTCTTTATTGATATTAGTTGGATGCAGCAACTCGGCAAAAGAAGAGGAATTAAAACAAGCAGAACAGCAACGCCAAGTGGAACGTTTAACTTTGGTTAGTAGCGGAGAGCCTTCTAAGGTTTTACCTGCTTTTAATACTTTTACATGGAATGAAGACTTTAACCGTGTTTTATCCGCACGAGATAACAGTAGTGAATCTCAAACAAAAAATTATCTTCGCAATCAAATTATCCAATACTTAGCGACCAAAGGCTATGTTTTCGAACCGGATCCGGCAAAGGCTGATGTTGTGATTGGTTTCTTATTCGCATTAGAGGGTGATGTTGCCGATGAGCAGATTCAACAGCGCTTTGGTTTGTTACCAGGGTTGAATGCGGATGGTGTTAATGATCCTCGTTATGAAAAAGGCTCATTCTTACTGGCGGTTATCTCTACTGATTTACAAAAGTATTACTGGCGTTCAGCAGTGCAGGGACTTGTTGATTTAGAAAATGGACTTGATGATCCCAGCAATGAGCGCATGCAAGGCCTTTTATCTATGATGCTTGGACGTTTTCCACAGGCAGGGCGTTAGTAAAGCATTTGTGAAATAAAGCCACAGAAACACTTATTGTGGCTTTAATAAGATCATCGTTATACAAGCAATAATACTTGTATAGCGATTTAGCATGATTAATTAATTAATTAATTAATTACTTTCCAGCAATTCTTTTGTAAACACGCCTTCAATGAGTTGGTAACCACAGGCTCCCATAAATAGACTTAATCCTGCTTTCTCTTGTTCTGAAATATCATCTATAAACATTTTACTAAGTGTGACTCGTCTTTCAGATAGCTGACCTTCAACCTCTTTCAGTAAATTCTTAGCCACTCCTCGACGTCGCGTAATATCGCGTACGCATAATCGACTTAATACGGCTTCATTTTCTTCTATAACAACTTGTACTGCGCCAAGATGACGAGCGTTAAATAGGGTAATAAATACCTCACTCTGCTCAGATTCAATCCATGATTGTAACGCTGTATCGGTGAGTTGATCTTCGCTTAAGTAGTTTTGATATAGTTTTTTAAGATCTATTAATAATTGTTGTGAATTTTCAGGTGTATAAACAGATAAACGCATAACTTTCGCTCTTGTTATTGTGCTTGAGTGAGAGACTCAATGTTAGTGGAATAATTATTTGCTTGTTGCACTTTATCAGCTTCAATAACAGTTGTTTGATTGTTAGGAATAAGCTGATCAAGTGAAATTAATTGTACACCATCGATTGGAATTTTAAACTTTTGTTGCAGAAAGGTAATTGTTTCAGGGTAGGGATGAGCAATGATAATGGTAGATGCTTTATTGTGACTTAACCTAATAGCGCGTTGGAATTGTATTTCCATCGCTTCGCTGGTTTTAATATTGTCTAAAAAAACATTGCGACTTATGCTTGGAATAGCAAATCTTTGTGCTGTTATCGCAGCGATTGTATTGGCTGTAGTGCGGCTATCAAGAAACAATAAACGTTGTTTTTTTAATACCTGCATCGTCCAGTTCATATGCAGTTGTTGTGTCGTTAACAAGCTGCCCATATGATTATTGATGCCTAATGCATTGGGTAAGTGATCTAAAGAGCGTTGTAATTCGGCTTTGAACTGTTGCTCCTGCATATCCAACATTAATGCACCTTTACCAAGTTTCTGGTTATTTGCTACTGCTTGCATGGGGATATGTACTAGAAAATCTCGGTCTTGAAGCTGTGCTTTTTTTGCTAGCTGTTTGCCTCTTGGCGTAAAAGGTAGAATAGAAAAAGCAATTTCTTTTGGTAAATCAAGAGCTTGAAAGTCATTGATGTTGTTGCCCATATCATCAATGACAATGGTTAATTTAACTAGTTTTTGGGCATCAGCGAGTGTGCTAAATAATAAGCCAAACAATACAAAAACTAGATTATTCATAGTACTTTATCTTTTTGCTTTTTTAAGCCATCGGATAGGATCTTGTGCTTTACCTTTATGACTTAATTCAAAGTACAGTAAATTACGTTCTTGTCCGCCACTTTGACCGGCAAGCGCAATCGCGTCACCTTGAAAAACAACGTCTCCAGTCTCTTGTAAAAGTGTTTGATTGTAGCCATAAAGGGTAATGTAATCATCACTGTGGTCTAAGGCGATAACCATGCCATAACCTTTGAAATAACCCGCAAACAAAACCCTACCACTGGCTACTGCACGGACTCTTTCACCTTCATTTGCACCAATCGCGATACCTTTCCACTTCACTTGACTACTGCGTTGGCTGCCAAAAGCAGATAACACTTCACCCTTAATTGGCCAGTTTAGTTTGCCTTTTTGACGGGCAATGCTGGAGTGTTTTTGCTCTTCATTTTTGCGTTTTATTTTAGCTGACGCTTTTTTCTTCGCAGCTGCAAGTTCACGTTCTTGTCTTGCGTCTCTTTCTTTGGCAAGCTGCATTTGCATCTGTTTTTCTTGATCAGATAGCTGTGCCAAGCGCGCCTTTTGATAATTTAAATCTTGTTTTATTTCTCGTAGTGCTTTTGTACGTAGGCTTCGCTGCTCATTTAATTTTACTTGGAAGGTTTTTTGCTCAGCATGCAGCTCTTTTAAAGCAAACAGAGACTTCTCTTGTTCATTTTTGCTTTTTTCTAGCTGCATCTGTGTTTCTTGAAGCTCGTTAATACTTTCTAATCGAGCTAGATTTAGATAATCATAATAACTTTTTGC
>JBALXF010000158.1:0-6820 GCA_036961085.1 Psychromonas sp. | reverse complement strand
CATAAAGACGATATATAAAATAAAGAATTTTAATAAAGGAAAAAAAATGACTCCTATTGTAAAAAGTTTCCAGTATGGCGAACATACGGTAACACTAGAAACAGGCGTGATGGCACGTCAAGCAACTGCGGCTGTAATGTGTAGCATGGACGATACCTGTGTATTCGTTTCTGTTGTTGGTAAAAATGCAGATGATCAAGAGCGTGATTTCTTCCCTCTTACTGTTAACTACCAAGAAAAAACATACGCTGCGGGTAAAATCCCAGGTGGTTTCTTCAAACGTGAAGGTCGTCCATCTGAAGAAGAAACGTTAATTTGTCGTCTTATTGACCGTCCAATTCGTCCTCTTTTCCCTGAAGGTTTCAAAAACGAAGTACAAGTGATTGCAACTGTTGTTTCAATTAACCCAGAAGTTAACCCAGATATCGTTGCAATGATCGCAACATCTGCGGCACTTTCTATCTCTGGTATGCCTTTTAACGGTCCTATCGGTTGTGCTCGTGTTGGTTACAAAGAAGGTCAATACCTACTTAACCCAACTAAAACAGAATTAGAAACAAGTGATCTGAACCTTGTTGTATCTGGTACAGACAACGCAGTATTAATGGTTGAATCTGAAGCTGCTATCTTAAGCGAAGACGTAATGTTAGGCGCTGTAGTATACGGTCACGATGAGCAACAAATTGTTATTGAAGCGATCAAAGAATTCGCTGCTGAAGTTGCACGTCCTGCGTGGGATTGGGCTGCACCTGTACGTAATGAAGCATTAGATGCTGCCATTGCTACTGAAGCACAAGTACGTTTTGATGAAGCTTACCAAATCAGCGATAAAGGTGTTCGTTACGATGCAATCAAAGCGATCACTTCTGAAGTTAAAGCTAAATTATTAGCAAGCGATGAAACATTAGTTGCTAAGCAAGTTTCTGAATACATCCATGATTTAGAAAAAACTGTTGTACGTACGCGCATCATCAAAGGTGAGCCACGTATCGATGGTCGTGATCCTGAAAGTGTTCGTGGACTTGACGTACGTACTGGTGTTTTACCACGTACTCACGGTTCATCACTATTTACTCGTGGTGAAACTCAAGCATTAGTTACAGCTACGCTTGGTACACAACGTGATGCACAAATCATTGACAGCCTAATGGGTGAGAAGAAAGATCACTTCTTATTACATTACAACTTCCCTCCTTACTGTGTAGGCGAAACTGGTTTTGTTGGTTCTCCTAAACGTCGTGAAATTGGTCACGGTCGTCTAGCTAAACGTGGTGTATTAGCAGTAATGCCTACAGTTGAAGAATTCCCGTACACAGTTCGTGTTGTATCGGAAATTACTGAATCTAACGGTTCATCTTCAATGGCTTCTGTATGTGGCGCATCTCTAGCACTTATGGATGCTGGTGTTCCTCTTAAAGCTTCTGTTGCTGGTATTGCAATGGGTCTAGTTAAAGAAGGCGAAGAGTTCGTTGTTCTTTCTGATATCTTAGGTGATGAAGATCATCTTGGTGATATGGACTTTAAAGTAGCGGGTACTGATGCTGGTATTACAGCACTTCAAATGGATATCAAAATTGAAGGTATCACACGCGAAATTATGCAAATTGCTTTAAACCAAGCAAAAGCTGCACGTCTACATATCCTAACGGTTATGGATGAAGCGATTTCTGAAGGTCGTAAAGAGATTTCTCAATTCGCACCACGTATTCACACTATCAAAATCCCAACGGATAAAATCCGTGACGTTATTGGTAAAGGCGGCGCAGTTATCCGTTCTTTATGTGAAGAAACGGGTACTACGATTGAAATCGAAGATGACGGTACAGTTAAAATTGCTGCAACTTCTGGTGAGCAAGCTGAAGATGCAATCAACCGCATTAAATCACTAACTGCTGAAGTTGAAGTAGGTACTATCTACCATGGTAAAGTTGTACGTTTAGCTGATTTCGGCGCATTCGTAAACATCCTTCCTGGTAAAGATGGACTAGTTCACATCTCACAAATCTGTGAAGAACGCGTACAGAAAGTTTCAGACCATCTTAAAGAAGGTCAAGAAGTGAAAGTTAAAGTACTAGAAGTAGACCGCCAAGGCCGTGTACGTCTAAGTATTAAAGAAGCTGCTGAGAAAAAAGAAGCTCCAGCTGCTGAATAATCATTTAAATGATTAGATAAAAAGGAAGCTTCGGCTTCCTTTTTTTATGTCTGCGAGAAAGATTCTGACCAGCTTTTAATGAATACACGAAGGTCAAAAATGAGAGTGCTAGAAGTAGATCGCCAAGGCCGTGACCGTCTAAGTATTAAAGAAACAGGCCTTCATCGCACTGCGAAACTGCGTTTCGGTTACTCTTCATTAATATACTATTTTTGCTCTAGTTTTAAGAAGCTCCAGCTGCTGAATAATCATTTAATTGATTAGATAAAAAGGAAGCTTAGGCTTCTTTTTTTATGCCTATAAAAATGTATAGCGTGCAAAGCTTGTTTGGTAACCTATCGTAGGTATGCATCAAGTAACAGTACAGAGCGCTCACCGAAAGTCTCAGGCTTACTTCGTACTACGAACTACGTTTCGATCACCCATCATTAAGTGTTACTTTATCTATAGGACAATTAAGCAGCTGAGAAGGCAACAAGCTAGGGGGGGAATGTTTGTAGTTTTTTTAGGGGCTTCAAATTAGGTTCTAGGAGTCTAAAATAAGTTTGTATAAATCGTAGATATAAAAAAACCGAGATAGACTCGGTTTTTTTATATTAGAAAGCAATCAATAAGATTGAGTTTCTAATTTAGCCAAGAGGCAACACTTCTTTACCATATTGCTCATTGATAACTTGAGCCATTGCATCATAGATTGCAGCCAAACCACAAACGATACCTACGTAACCTGCAAAAACACCAATTGCGTGAGAGCCCATTAAATCACGTGCTGCTAACAAGAAGAATAACGCAGTTAAACTAGCAAAAATAAACTGTGATACACGGCTACCACGCAAAGTTGCAATAAACATGAAACCAGTAAAAATACCGTACATAATAAAGTACCATGCCATGAATGCCGGATCAGTTGGTTCAGCAAGACCTAGTTTTGGAAAGAATAATAAAGCAACAAGGCTTATCCAGAAAAAACCGTATGAAGTAAATGCAGTTAAACCAAAAGTATTACCTTTTTTAAACTCTAAAATACCGGCAACAACTTGTCCCATACCACCAACAAAAAGACCCATTGCAAGAATCATTGAATCTAAAGGAAAAAATCCTGCATTATGGATGTTTAGTAGAACTGTTGTCATACCGAAGCCCATTAGGCCAAGAGGAGCGGGGTTTGCTAATTTTATTGTTTGTGGCACGTTATTTACCTTTCTGTTATTTGTATGATGAATTTCGCGCGAAAGATAGCATGATAAAAAAAATTGTAAAGTAAATTGTTTAAATATGAAGCAAATCACCTTTTTGATACGTATGGACTATTGAGGCGGATTTTATCGTTGACATTTATTTGTAATTCCGCGTATGTATTTGCGCTGCATCATCGTAATAAACTCAATTCTGTGAATGAAGATGAATATTTTTTATAAAGTTTAGTATTTTTTCTAACGTTAGTTGCTATGATGACCGTTACTTTAACTCTTAAAAAATGATTCGTATAATGACCTCACCTACATTGTCGATAAAAAATCTTCATAAATCGTTTGCTAATAATGAAGTTTTAAAAGGAATTGACTTAGATGCGCACACTGGCGATGTTATTTCTATTTTAGGGGCCTCAGGCTCTGGTAAAAGTACATTGTTACGTTGTGTAAACCTTCTCGAGACACCAACTTCTGGAGAGATTCGGGTAAATGGTGAATTGATCGAGATGAAACAAGATAAAAAGCGTGGTGCTATTCCAGCTTCTATTAAGCAAGTTGAAAGAATACGCTCTCGTTTAGCAATGGTTTTTCAAGGTTTTAACCTTTGGTCACACATGACCGTACTGGAAAATGTGATTGAAGCACCTGTACATGTTTTGGGTGTGCCGAAAAAAGAAGCAATTGTTAAAGCAGAAGCTATTCTACAACGTGTTGGCTTATATGAAAGAAAAGGTTATTACCCTGGTCAACTTTCTGGTGGACAACAACAACGTGTTGCGATTGCAAGAGCACTTGCTGTTGAACCTGAAGTGATGTTATTTGATGAACCCACCTCTGCATTAGATCCTGAATTAGTGGGTGAAGTGTTAGGTGTAATGCGCGGTCTTGCTGAAGAAGGGCGCACCATGTTAGTGGTTACACACGAAATGGCATTTGCACGAGACGTTTCCAATAAAGTGGTATTTTTGCATCAAGGTTTAGTGGAAGAAGAAGGTAAACCTGAAGATATTTTTGAAAACCCATCATCAGAACGCTTTAAACAATTTATTTCATCTGTTTATTAACCCCAAAACAAAACTAGTTTGATAATAGTATAAGGATATAAAATGAAAAAGATCAGCTTATTAATGGCAATATTTGCTTTGTCTATAAATGTTGCGCAAGCAAAAGAGTGGAAACAAGTGCGTATTGGGGTTGAAGGTGCTTACCCTCCATTTAGTAAAACAGAAGCAGATGGTAGCCTTACTGGATTTGATATCGATATTGCCAATGCATTATGTGAAGAAATGAAAGTGAAGTGTACGTTAGTTAAACAAGATTGGGATGGTATTATTCCTGCATTAATGTCACGTAAATTTGATGCGATTGTTGCGACAATGGACATCACTGAAGAGCGTAAAAAGAAAGTGGCATTCACTGATAAATATCAGCATATCCCAGCGCGTTTTGTAGCAGCAAAAGGAACTTCTTTTGAAGCTACTGATGAATTCATGAAAGGCAAAAGAGTAGGTGTACAACGCGCAACTACTATGGATGAATATATTTCTGATAATTTCCCACAAGCTGAAATCAAACGTTACGGTTCTGCTGATGAAGCTTACCTAGACCTTAAAGCAGGTCGTGTTGATTATGTAATGGCTGACTCTGCTGCAATCTCTGATGGATTGCTCGCAAAAGAAGGTGGTGATAAATATGAGTTTGTTGGTCCTAAGCTAAATGATCCTAAGTGGTTTGGTGAAGGTGCAGGTATTGCAATTCGTAAACAAGACAAAGAGTTAGCGGATAACTTTAACCAAGCTATTGCCGCAATTATTGCAAACGGCACTTACAAAACAATTCAAGATAAATACTTTGATTTTGATGTTTACGGCGGCGAAAGCAGTCAATAATCATTACAAAAGGATGTTTAGGCATCCTTTTTTTATTTAAAAAGAATCATTTATGCAAGAATTACAAAATTACCAAGGAATATTGCTGGAAGGCGCATGGTTAACCGTGCAAGTAGCCTTATTGTCGCTAGTCTTAGCACTCGTGTTAGGGTTATTAGGCGCGATAGCTAAATTATCGCACTCTACCTTTTTTAAAGGTATTGCGACGCTTTACACTACGGTTATCCGTGGTATTCCAGATTTAATACTTATGCTGCTGATCTTCTTCGGCGGGCAGATGCTAATCAATAATTTATGTTATGCATTAAATGAATGGATTAATGCACGCATGACCGGTTTTTACCCAGATCATGAGTGGTATTCATACCTCCCAGATTATATTGATGTAAGCCCTTATGTTGCAGGTATTTTAACGATTGGCTTTATCTTTGGCGCTTATATGGCTGAAACCTTTCGCGGGGCATTCTTATCTGTCGATAAAGGCCAATTAGAAGCGGCTACGGCTTATGGTATGAACAAATACAAAATATTCATACGTGTAATGTTCCCACAAATGATGCGCCACGCGTTACCTGGCATCGGTAATAATTGGTTAGTTTTATTAAAAACAACCGCCTTAGTTTCTATTATCGGTCTACAGGATATGGTTAAAATAGCAGGGGATGCAGCAGGATCAACGCAGCAACCATTTACCTTTTATGTAGCGGTTGCATTTATCTTCTTATTCTTTACTTCTGTCTCAAGCATTTTATTAAAATGGGCTGAGCGTAAATATACAATTCAAACGAGGTAAAGATGGATTTTTCAATTATTGTCAATGAGTACCAATTCTACTTAGAAGGCTTATGGACAACAATCTGGTTAGTGACCGTAGCATTGGTACTTGGGTTATTAATTGCGATTCCAGCGGGTGTTTTTCGCTCTAGTAAACATTGGATTATAAAAGGACCTATTTGGGCATTTATGTTCTTTTTCCGCGGTACACCCTTATTAGTGCAATTGTTTATTATTTATTATGGTGCTGCACAATTTGATGCATTACGAGAAAGCTGGCTATGGAATTACTTTCAAGAAGCTTGGTTCTGTGCATTATTAGCATTTACTTTAAATACAAGTGCTTATACTGCTGAAATAGTACGTGGTGTGATTGGTACTATGCCCAAAGGCGAGCTTGAAGCTGCTAAGGCTTATGGCATGAGCAAATGGCAGAGACTTAGACGCATCACTTTACCTAATTCGATACGTCGTGCATTGCCAGCTTACAGCAATGAAGTTATTTTCATGATTCATGGTAGTGCTATTGCGGGTATCGTAACCATTGTCGATATCACGGGTGCCGCTCGTGTTGTCAATGCGCGTTATTATGCGCCATTTGAAGCTTACTTAGCAGCAGGTCTGTTATACATGTGCTTAACTTTTACAGTTATTTACGCCTTCAAAAAATGGGAAGAACATTACGCCATTCAATAAGTTTATAATTTGAATTTTTGCTTAGAATTATTTTGCGGACTATCGATTTATCAACAGATTGTCCGCAATTAAATTAAATCACTTCCTATAAAAGCTTATATGCACCATTGGCAATA
>JBALXF010000157.1:0-6835 GCA_036961085.1 Psychromonas sp. | reverse complement strand
GGCAATATTCTAAATGTATCATAAATTAATTTTTCTTTAGTACTAAAAGTGGGTTTATTAAACAAGGGATAAATTTGAGTGAATTAACAGAAAAAGAGAATGGGGTTAAAAACATTTTTAAAAACAATAAAGGAGCTAATTAGCTCCTTTATATATATGTAACGACTTGAATATTGAATTATTTATAGAATGAATGATCGCCACTTTGATGCTCGGTAACATCTCGTACGGCATTTAATTCATCAGAAAATTCTTCTAGCAACTCTTTTTCAATGCCATCTTTTAAGGTTAAGTCAACTTGAGAACAACCATTACAACCGCCACCAAATTCAATTACAGCAACGTTATCTTCAGTTAACTCAATCAGTTTAATAAAACCACCATGGCTGGCTAGTTGAGGGTTTATTTGAACCTGAATGACATACTCAACACGTTCAATTAATGGTGCATCGTCTTTTACTTTACGCATTTTGGCATTAGGTGCTTTTAGTGTTAGCTGTGTACCAGCTTCTTCTGCAACCAAATCTACAAACGCATCTTCTAAGAATGGTAAGCTAATTTCATCAACTAATGCATCAAAGCCTTCAAAGGTTAAACGTGTGTCACTACCTTCAACTGCTTCAGGTGGGCAATATGAAACACCACACTCTGCCTTTGCTGTGCCGGGATTGATAACAAACACTCGAATGTTTGTACCTTCTTTTTGTGGTTCAAGTAACTTTTTAAAATGTGCTTGTGCAACAGGAGTGATTTCAATCATGGTTAAACCTTTAATCTTGAGTAATTTACTCAGGCATTATAAATAAGAAGAGAAAAAAAAGCAGTTATTATTTTTCTTAGCTTACGATAAATTTATTTTTTTTGAACTGAGCAGTGTCATATATTAAATTATTTCTTATTAATTAAGTTGGTACGGCAGATGCACCAGATGTCTACTCGCCGTGCTCCAGCATCTAAAAGTGTCTGACATAAACTGTTTGCCGTTGCCCCAGTTGTCACCACATCGTCAATAATTACTATATAGGCGTCAGTTAATTTATCTTTTTGCGCTAGATTAATTGAAAAAGCCTTATCTAAATTTCTTTTCCTTTGCACGGCTGTAAGGTTTTCTTGCACATGTGTCGCTTTATGACGATTAACCAAATCGGGTAACATTAGAATATCTAATTGTTTAGCGATTATATTGGCAATTAACTGCGCTTGATTAAATCCCCTTTGTCGAAGTTTTTTAGTGTGTAGGGGGACCGCAAGTAAATAGTCCACATCATCTATTTGCTGCGTAGATAAATTTAGTTTAAGCGATTGCACCAATAATTCACCTAACAACTCACCTTGGATCAATTGCTTTGAATACTTGAATTTTTTAATAATACCGGGATACGGAGGGAGATAATCTGAGATCGCATGCAAACGTGTAAACTTATGTTTTTTCTTTAAACAATCCCCACAAAATGCTAAAGATCGCGTTAAGGGTAATCCACAGCATAGGCAGCAAGATCTTGGTTTAATCAATGCATTTTGGCAATCTGTACATATCAGTTTATTATGGCTTGAAAGTTTACATAATAAACATTGCGTCGGTAAAAGCCGATCAATAAGTCGTTTGAATGTCTGTTGAGTTAATTGAATCATCGCATGCCAAAACATTAGCCAGATTTAAGAGAGAAACAATGAGTATAGAACAAGGTGTATATTGCAAAGTGCTAGGGCAAGGCCCAGATTTAGTTTTATTACATGGCTGGGGCGTGAACTCTGTGGTTTGGAACCCTGTGATAGAAATGCTGAGTGAGCATTTTCGTGTACATCTGATTGATTTACCTGGATTTGGTTATAGTGAAGAGTTAGCTGAGTATTCTATTGATACCATGGTTGATAAAATTATGCCGATAGTGCCTGAAAATGCAATTTGGTGCGGTTGGTCTTTAGGTGGCTTAATTGCCACACATGCGAGTTATTTATACCCTGAAAAAATTAACAAGCTAATTCAAGTCTGCACATCAGTTAAATTTGTGAGTGAAGGTGAAGGTGAATGGCTTGGCGTTGAGGCGAATGTGTTTAATAACTTCGCGCTTTCCTTGCAAAAAAATAAGGACAAAACATTAACACGGTTTATTGGCTTACAAGCAATGGGCAGTCTAACTGCTAAACAAGATAATCAAACGTTTAAAAAATTATTAATCGATACACATAAGCCATCATTAAAAGCATTAGATGCAGGATTAACGCTGCTTAATGGCTGTGATTTAAGAGAGGAGTTTAAACAACTTAGCATTCCATGTTTATCGCTTTATGGAAAATTTGATGGTTTAGTACCAGTGCAAACTAGCGCTGCAATGCAATTATTGTTAGCCGATTCCAAGCAAAAGATATTTGCTAGTTCATCGCATGCACCATTTGTTAGTGAGCCCAATGAATTCAGTCAAAGTATCATTGATTTTGGATTAGAAAAAGTTTAAATATTATTTGTTTCTTACTTTATTTCTATAGATATAGTGCCATACTTTTATTGTTCTTCTATAGATTGTCTTATAGTAGAAATTTAGTTTTTGGATGTTTGTTTTACTTATAATTAGTCTAGTTAGTTTTTTAGTACATATCTGCTTAGCTGAGTTGACAATATTCTCAGATGGCCCTTGCGGGAATTGCAGAAATAAGTGTCATGAGAAACTACAAGGCACTGGAGAGTTATTCTCCCTTGGTTAAATGGGCATCCATTTTAATGACCTTCCGCATACACAGCATCGAACAATCATCTGCATGTTTTAATATCTGTTTAGGGATAAATTTGAAGGGAGTTGATGATTTAGTGTTAATAGTTAGAGGAGGGAAAGGGTAGATAGCTTGAAGCCATACCTAATCTAATCAGGCAGTGCTTCAAACTGATTTAGTGCATTCTAGTGGCAGCTTCCGCAACAACCTTCAGCTTTTTCTTCTTTCACTTCTTCATGACCTTTACCGCCACAACACTCTTCGCCTTCAGCGTGTTTGCTTTGATCTCCGCCACAACATCCGCCAGATTGGTGAATATGACCATGTTCTAGTTCTTCTGCAGTTGCTGCACGAACAGAAACAACTTCACCAACAAACTGTAATGACATACCAGCAAGAGGATGGTTTGCATCGATGCTTACTGAATCTTCAGTTACTTCAGTTACTTCAACAGTACGAGGACCTTGATCAGTTTCCGCTTGGAATGACATGCCAACTTCGATTGCATCTACGCCTTCAAATAAATCACGTGGAACCTGTTGAACTAACTCGTCTTGGAATAAACCATAAGCATTTTCTGCTTCAAGTGTAACATCGAACTTGTCGCCAACTTGTTTGCCTTCTAGCTCAGCTTCAAGACCAGGTACTAGGTAATGTGAACCTTGAATGAATTCTAATGGCGCGCCATTTTCTGTGCTATCTAATGCGTTTCCGTCAACTTCTGCAACGCCAAAGTGGATTGATACCACTGAATCATTTGTAATTTTCATTGTAGTTCTCATTTAATATAAGTTAATTATTGTCGTTTGGGTCAAACACACCAATTATCTGTTCAAATTGGCGAGTTGCCGACACTGCCTGCTTAGGTGTTTGCGTTTGTGTATAGCCGCATTTCACGCAAGTGAGCGTTTCCACTGCATTCTCTAATGTCAGCGCAATACTGTCAAGTTGATTACATTTAGGGCAGGTTGCACCAGCAATAAAACGTTTTTTAGTTTTTGTTGAAGTCATTATGGAATCTATTTAGTGGATCATGTGTATACCCATGATACTTCAAGATACAAAATCAACAAGCCAAATTGTGCTTAGCTTCTAGGCATAAAATTGAAACATAGTCACTCTACATTGATATTTTATAACAAGGAAGATGAGGGCAAGTTGGCTTGCCCTCTGGGGCACTCGCTCGAATAGCACTTCTGCGTTGCAACAAGTGCAAAGGGGCGACCATTAATAAGTGTTACGCTTTGCTCTGGTATCCTAGCAAGTGCTTGATAAAGTATCTTGAGGTAGCATGGGGATAATGTAAACAAATGCTATTTCATTACTAGTGGCTATAGCTCAACTTTGCAAAGTCCGTTATCATTCATTTTATTTTTGCCTTCTATTTTAATGAGAAACTTTATTTATGATTGTTGCTAGTGATATTGAATTTATGCGTGGCGGTAAACCGCTACTTAAACATGCCAGTGCAACAATTAACCCACGGCAGAAAGTTGGCCTTGTTGGTGCCAATGGTTGTGGGAAATCGAGTTTTTTCTCTTTATTAAAGCAACAAACGCATATTGATAATGGTGATTTAAGCATCCCGCAGCATTGGCGTATGGCAAGTGTGGCCCAAGAAACGCCTGCATTAGATATGAATGCATTGCAATACGTGATTGATGGAGACCATGATTTCAGAGGGTTACAGCAACAGCTTAGAGAAGCTGAAGCGGCTGATAATGGTAATAAAATTGCAGAAATGCATATTAAACTAGATAACGCTGGTGGTTATACCATTGAGTCTCGTGCTGCAGAATTACTCGCGGGTTTAGGGTTTAGTGAGCAGGCGCAAGGCCGTTCAGTAAGTGATTTCTCAGGTGGCTGGCGAATGCGTTTGAACTTAGCACAAGCACTGCTTTGTCCTTCCGACCTATTATTACTCGATGAGCCAACCAATCACCTCGATTTAGATGCCGTTATCTGGTTAGAAAAATGGTTACGTCAGTATCCTGGTACATTAATCTTAATCTCTCATGACCGGGACTTTATCGATACCATCGTTGATAAAATCATTCATATCGAACAACAACAATTGCATGAATACACAGGTAACTATACAAGTTTTGAACGCCAACGAGCTGAGAAGTTAGCGCAGCAGCAATCTTCTTTTGAAAAACAGCAAACGCAAATGAGTCATATGCAAAGTTATATTGACCGTTTCCGTTATAAAGCGAGTAAAGCGAAGCAAGCGCAAAGCCGAATTAAAGCATTAGAAAAAATGGAACAATTACTGCCAGCGCATGTTGATAATCAATTTAGTTTCTCGTTCAGAGAGCCTGACGCATTACCGATGCCTTTATTAACCTTAGAAAAGGTAAGCGCGGGTTATGATGATTTATTAATATTAGATCAGATCAAGTTGAACTTAGTGCCGGGAAGTCGTATTGGTTTATTAGGTCGAAATGGTGCAGGTAAATCGACACTGATCAAATTACTTTCCGATCAGTTAAAGGCAACGTCAGGCAAAATTGAAATTAATCCAAATGCTAAAATAGGATATTTTGCCCAACACCAATTAGAATTCTTACGTTTAGATGAAACACCACTACAACATCTAGCGCGTCTAGCGCCCGATGAAAAAGAGTTAGCATTGCGTAACTTTTTAGGTAGCTTTGGTTTCCAAGGTGAAAAAGCCTTAGATAAAGTAGCGCCATTCTCAGGCGGTGAAAAAGCACGACTTGTATTAGCTTTATTAGTTTGGCAAAAACCTAACCTATTACTACTCGATGAGCCTACCAATCACCTTGATTTAGAAATGCGTCATGCATTAACCATGGCGCTGCAAGAATTTGAGGGGGCAATGGTTGTCGTTTCGCATGACCGTCACTTGTTACGTACGACTACTGATGATCTTTATTTAGTACATGATAAAAAAGTAGAACCCTTTGTTGGGGATTTAGATGATTACCATAAATGGCTATCTGAGCAACAACGTATTGAAAAGCAACCGCAAGAAGATATTGAAAAAGCTGTTTCAGCAAGTGTTAACCGCAAAGAACAAAAACGATTAGAAGCTGAATTTCGTAAAAAATTAACGCCATATCGCAACAAGCTGAATAGCTCTGAAAAATTATTGGATAAATACACTAAGCAGCTAGAAGAGATTGAGACACAATTAAGTGATCAAACCTTGTATGAGCAGACTCAAAAAGCACAGTTAACTACATTACTTAAACAACAGGGTGAAGTTAAAGAGTCATTAGAAGAGGCCGAAATGGAATGGATGGACGCACAAGAAAACATTGAATCAATGCAATCTGAATTTGATGCATTAATGTAACGACTTGAGTTTATCTGTTTATAGCAGATAATCGAGTTGTCTCTCTTACATAATTAAAGGATTAATAATGAGCTTTGAAACCAATGAATATTTTAATGGCAATGTAAAATCAATTGCATTTAACAGCGCAACCTTACCTGCAACCGTCGGCGTGATGGAAGTGGGTGAATACACTTTTTCTACAGATGCAATTGAACATATGACGGTAGTAAGTGGTGGTTTGACCGTTAAGTTTGAAAATGAACTTGAATGGAAAGCGTTTCAACAAGGCGAGACTTTTATCGTTGCAGCAAATACAAGTTTCGATGTACGCGTTGATGTGCAAACTGCCTATTTATGCCTTTACCAAAAATAAGCTTCATTTTGGATGCAGCTCTTAAATAGAGTTGCACCTTTATCACTACCCTCCTGTCGTGCGTCTTTATTAAAACAGCCTCCATTGCCATATATGCTTACTATTATTCGAAGTCATCTTTAGAGATAACCTAAATCATCGAGATTAACATCACCAATATTGAGTAATAAGCCGATTATTAATCAGTACAAAGTGATTATTTCGACCTGTAATGGTTATTTTTAGTGTTCGTTTTCTATTTAATGAATTAGTTAAGCAATATTGCTTAAAGCATATTTACTTTGGTAGATAGATGAAGCAGTTAAAACACACATAATTTGAGGTATTAATAAGCGTAATGATGGTTAATCAATCGAATTGAAAATTAATCGAATTAATTGCAAATAAACGCTTGCCAATGTGATCTGAATCCCTATAATGCGACCCCACAGACACAGGGCGCAACGCAA
>JBALXF010000156.1:0-6847 GCA_036961085.1 Psychromonas sp. | reverse complement strand
ATTAACACGTACTATGCAAGATAACCTTTATTTTGAAGAAGTACGTCAAAAAGTAGAAAATTATAAATTTAATGGCTGGACGCTAGAAATTGATAGCCGCTCTTTGATTAGTCCATTAGGTGATGTATTTAAATTACCTCGTAGTGAATTTAGAGCTATTTTACACTTTATTGAAAACCCAGGTAAAATCCAAACACGTGCGGAGTTATTAATGAAAATGACTGGCCGTGAACTAAAAGCACACGATCGTACTGTTGATGTTACTATTCGTCGAATTCGCAAGCACTTCGAAAGTATTCCTGATGCACCAGAGATCATCGCTACCATTCACGGTGAAGGTTATCGTTTTTGTGGTGAAGTAGAATAAAGATAGCTTTCTACTACTAACATATCAATGCCATTAGACTGTTCAAATGGCATTGATTTATTTTCTACCAATTGTACTTCACTCGTTAATTCCCTTCCCGTCTAAATAAAACATAGTCAAATAACAAATAGTTAAATAACAAACAGTTAAATTTCAATAATTCATTGTTCACTTTTAGTTTCAAGCAAACTATCAAATCGTTCAAAAAGAAAGTCTAGAAATAATCGAATACGCTTAGGCTGATACTTTTTGCTTATATAAACTGCATTTAAATTTGCACTTGAAACGTTCATCGAGCCATTAAAATTTTTCAAATAGCCATCCAGCACTGTCACAAGATTTTGATTATGAATATCAGCTTGAACATCAAGCACTGATTTAAGTGCGATTCCCATCCCCTCTAGTGCCCAGTGCCTAATTACCTCTCCATCATTTGACAAACGCTTAGGCGTAATTGTAACGCTGCTTTTCTTCCCCCCTTGTTGAAAATGCCATGTATTCAATTCTTCATTATTACGTAACATCACTAAACAATCATGATTCAACAGATCTTCTGCCACTAATGGTGTTCCATGTTTTGCAAGATAGTCGGGAGAAGCGCAGAGTACTCGACGACTTGTTGCTAGTCGTCTTGAAATCAAACTGCTATCGGCCAATTCCCCATAGCGAATCACTACATCCAGACCTGATTCCGCAATATTAGAGACTTTATCTTGTAAATGGATATGAGGCACAACATCAGGATATTGTTTACAAAATTCAGATACGATGGGCAATATGTATTGCTTACCGATATCTTTTGGCGCAACTATTTTTAATGTTCCTTTTACTTCTTTTACACCATTTTGAATGAGGTTTTCAACTTGCCCAACATTATCTAATATTTCCAGACTAGCCTTGTAATAGAGATGGCCAGAATCAGTCAATGAAAGATGCCTAGTGCTACGATTAAGTAATTTTACTCCATATCTATCTTCAAGAGATTGAAGCCTTGCGGTCATAGAGGCTGGAGACAGGCCTAAATCACGTCCAGCAGCTGCCAAGCCTTGATATTTAACAATACTCACGAACATTGCCATATCTGAGAATTTGTCCACTTACACCTCCATTGTTCATATTTTACGAATAATGACTTCACTTTTAACTCAATTATCAAAATCTAACTAAAGAATATAATGGCACCATTAAAAACAAAAAACAAAACTGTTCATAAATAATGCAAATTAAGCACAGCAACTAAAAAGGCAAATATCATGAGTCAATTATTCCAAACTACGCAACTAAAAGATTTACAGTTACAAAATAGAGTTGTCATGGCCCCAATGACCAGATCTCGTAGCAGCCAACCTGGTAATATTCCCAATAAAATGATGGCCACATACTACAAACAACGTGCAAGCGCGGGTTTAATTATTACAGAAGCAACGCAAATTTCAGATGACTCTCAAGGCTATTCATTTACACCAGGCGTGTATACCGACCAGCAAGTGCAGGGGTGGCAATATGTGACGGAAATGGCACATCAACAAGGCGCAGCGATATTTTGTCAATTGTGGCATGTAGGACGAGTTTCTCACCCTATATTTCAACAAGGAGGTCGAGCTATAGCGCCCTCTGCGTTGGCGCCCATTGAAACGAAGGTTTGGATTTCTGATGACCAAGGCAACGGTAAAATGGTTGACTGTATTGAGCCGAGAGAGATGACACAGAATGATATTGATCGGGTTATCCATGATTTTGCCTATGCAGCAAAACGCGCTGTAGAGGCTGGTTTTGATGGTATAGAAATACATGCAGGTAATGGCTATCTTATCGATCAATTCTTACGAACAAACTCAAATAAGCGCACCGATAGCTATGGTGGGACACGTGAAAATCGTACGCGTTTTCTACTTGAAGTGATTGATGCGGTGATTGAGCAAATAGGAGCAGATAAAGTGGCGGTTCGCCTTGCTCCGTTCATTACCTTTAAAGATATGGACTGCCCTGATATTGTACCAACTATATTAGATGTCGCAAAACAGTTACAGGCACGTGATGTCACTTACATACATTTAGCAGAAGCTGACTGGGCAGATGCACCTGTTATACCAGAGCAATTTCGCATTGATCTACGAGCTCTTTTTACTAACACTATTATTGTAGCCGGCAATTACACACAACAACGTGCGGAACAGGTAATAGATAAAGGTTACGCTGATCTGGTTGCATTTGGGAGACCATTTGTATCCAATCCAGATTTGGTCTCTCGCTTGAGAAATAACGCTGAACTTGCCGACCTCGATAATTCAACACTGTTTGGAGGTAGTGCTGCTGGTTACATTGATTACCCAATGCTCGAGACGTTAGTAGTATGAATTAAAACGCATAAATCTGATTGCTCAGAAACGTTTAGAGCTGCTTTATTGTAATCAAAAAAATAGTGATATAAGTATGAAGTTTTTTACAGGCATAAAAAAACCAGCTAGAAGCTGGTTATTTTATAGAATTGGTGCCCGGAGACGGACTTGAACCGTCACGCTCAGAAAGCGAGGGATTTTAAATCCCTTGTGTCTACCAATTCCACCACCCGGGCATATCTATAAAATAGATAGTGGAGGCGGAACCCGGAGTCGAACCGAGATAGATGGATTTGCAATCCACTGCATGGCCACTCTGCCATTCCGCCAATATAATTTAAATTTTGGAGCGGTACAAGAGACTCGAACTCTTGACCCCGACCTTGGCAAGGTCGTGCTCTACCAACTGAGCTAGTACCGCATCACTTAAACTATAATCGCAAGGTCCTAGTAAACTAATTCCCCTCTTGATGTGTGCGCATTCTAAGGGTTTTCGCCCCTTAGTCAACACCCTTTAGCCTTTTTTTAAAGGCTTTTTAACTGTTCGCTAGTTTTTCAAACAAACCGTTTACTAATCAATCAAAAACTCACGCATTTTTACTTAATGCAGGCCATGCGGCTTTCAAATAGATCACCATTGACCAAAGCGTTAATCCCGTTGCTATATATAAAAATGAAAAACCAACCCACTCCATCTCTGGAGAGTATTGCCAAATCAACAGAAACAACGCAATCATTTGTGCAGTTGTTTTAAACTTACCCAGCCAAGAAACTGCAACACTCGCTCTCTCACCAAGTTCAGCCATCCATTCGCGTAATGCGGAAATAATTATTTCTCTACAAATCATAATCATAGCCGGAACCGTTATCCAAACGACATTGTAATGCTCAACAATCATCACCAATGCTACCGCAACCATTATTTTATCAGCGACAGGATCTAAAAAGGCACCAAAAGCAGTATGTTGGTCAAGCTTTCTTGCTAAATAACCATCCAAATAGTCCGTAAGTCCAGCTAGTAAAAATATAAAAGCAGCAGAAATACCAGCCCATTCAACCGGTAAATAATAAAATACAACGAAAAATGGGATTAAGAAAATTCGAAAGCCCGTCAATATGTTAGGGATGTTTAGCATTAAAATGTCCTTTGAATAACGATAGCAAAGCAGTGGAAGTCAACACTTCAACTAGTCTGCATCCCGATCCATTTGGGAATAAAAGCTTGTCCATATGTTCAATAGAATCATAGTCAAATATATGTACAAATAAGATAGCCTATTTTTGCATTTTATAGTTTAACTATGCAAATACTTAGCCATTTTATTTGACAAAATAAGCAATTAATTTTAATGATGTAAAGCTTCATGAATGACTTCTGCTAAAGAATTACTGATTCCGGGTATTTTTTCTAACTCGTCTACACTGGCAGATTTAACCCCTTGTATTCCACCGAAGTGATTTAATAATGCTTGGCGACGTTTAGCCCCGACCCCCGCAATACCTTCTAAGCTACTGGTGCGTCTTTTTTTATCACGTTGTTGGCGGTGTCCCATAATAGCAAAACGATGCGATTCATCTCGAATTTGTTGAATTAAATGTAATGCGGGTGAATCACTGGCAATTTCCAGTATTTCATGACTGCCAGCCAAAATTAATGTTTCTAAGCCAGCTTTACGAGTCACACCTTTTGCGATACCAATTAATAATGGATATTTACCCTTAAAATTATCCTCCAACGCACTAATAATATTTTCAGCTTGATTAAGTTGCCCTAACCCACCATCAATAAAGATGATATCAGGGATATTTTCAAGTGCTTGTGGATCTCTAAAACGCCGCGCTAACACCTGCCCCATTGCTGCATAATCATCTCCTGGGGTAATGCCAGTAATATTGAAACGTCTATAGTCAGATTTTTTAGCACCTTCTCGATTAAATACGACACAAGAAGCAACCGTCTTTTCGCCCATCATATGAGAAATATCGTAACACTCCATTCTTTGTATTGGAGCTGTAAACTCTAACTTCTCTTCTAATAGCTGATATCTTTGTTGCACGTTGTTTCTTTGGCTTAGATGCGTTTGTAAGGCTATTTTTGCATTGGTTTTAGCAAGTTTTACAAATCTTGTACGCTCTCCGCGCATTTCAATTTTTAATACGGTTTTATAACCACAGTATTCAGAGAATAACTCAGTAAAGATAAAGCGTTCTGAAAAGTCATCACTGAGTAATATTTCTTTTGGAATTGCGCGTCCATTTTGCCCCGACAAGTAAAATTGGCTGAGGAATGAACTTAGCACCTCTTCTTTACTGGAGTTTTTAGGTACTTTAGGAAAATAATTGCGACTCCCCAAAATTCTACCTTGGCGAACAGATAACAAATGAATACTCGCAACGCCTTGCTCATAAATAATACCTATTACATCTAATTGATCTATATCGCCACTAACCCACTGCTGTTCCTGCACTTTTTTCAATGATTGGATCTGATCCCGGCGATTAGCTGCTTTTTCAAAATCCAATGTACTACTGGCTTGTTCCATCTCTGCAATAAGCTCATTAATCACATCTTGGCTTTTGCCTTGTAAAAAAGTACTCGCCAATTCAACTTGATGCACATACTCAGACTCGGGCATGGCATTCACACAAGGACCTAAACAACGTTTCAATTGGTACTGCAAACAAGGGCGGGAGCGATTACTATAATAACTGTCTTCACATTGCCTTATTGGGAAGAGTTTTTGCATTAAATGTAAACTTTCCCTTACCGCACCACCACTCGGATAGGGGCCGAAATAAGTCCCTTTTCGCTTATTATTTTTAGTTCTGACTAAAGTTAATTGTGGATGTTTATGCGCACTTAAAAAAAGGTATGGATAAGATTTATCATCACGCAGCAACACATTATATTTGGGCTTATATTGCTTTATAAAATTGTGTTCTAAAATTAACGCTTCGGTTTCGGTATGAGTGACAGTGACTTCAATCTGGGAGATATGACTAACTAAAGCTAATGTTTTGGGGTGTTTTTGAGTGAGGCTAAAATAACTAGTTAAGCGTTTTTTTAAATTTTTGGCTTTGCCAACATAAATGACAGTACCTTCTTTATTAAACATACGGTACACCCCTGGCTCAGAGGTTACCGTATTTAAGAAGCTTGAAGAGCAAAAATCACTCATTTAAAAACAACTCTTTAGTATATTACAACGTATCCGCATCAAGCATACCGTAACGAATCGCCAAATGTGTTAAACCGACATCACCATTTACACCTAGTTTTTCGAATAGTCGATAACGATAGCTATTTATAGTTTTTGAATTTAACCCAAGTTGCTCTGAGATTTCAACAACTCTCTGCCCCTTGGTGATCATCATCATAATCTGTAACTCTCTCTCAGAGAGAACACTAAAAGGATCTTCTGACGCAGGTGAAATTTGCGATAGAGCCATTTGTTGTGCTATCTCGGGTGCTAAATAACGTTGCCCCGAATTAACCGCTCTGATTGCGCTTAATACTTCATCAGGAGCAGCACCTTTACTAAGATACCCTGCAGCTCCTGCTTGCATTACCTTTGATGGAAAGGGATTTTCTGTATGCATGGTGAGCATAATTATTTTAATATCTTCATTGATGCGTAAGATTTTATGCATTGCATCTAACCCACCAATACCTGGCATGTTAAAATCCATCAATATTACATCAGGTTGGTTACTACGACACCATTTAACGGCTTCTTCACCGCTTTCTGCTTCTCCAATTACTTTCATGCCTCGAACATCATCAATGATACGGCTAATCCCTGTACGAACTAATTCATGGTCATCGACCAACAGGATATTTATCACAAAGTTTCTCCGGAAATGTACAAATAAAAACAATAACTTAAAAAATCACTGTTCAATTACTTGATACAAAATATAACTATTAACCCCATAGTTTAAGGTTTTTAAAAAATGCTTTTTTATGGTAATCAAATTTCGATCATTTAAGTACTTAAAGTTAACTAATGAAAAAGTAAAATATAAGTACATTAATCAAAAATGTATCATAAATGATAGAAGTAGAATGTAAAAATAAATTTTACTTAAATAGAGCAATAAATGAGAAAAGATATGCAGTTCTGAGAGTTAACATCGACTA
>JBALXF010000155.1:0-6855 GCA_036961085.1 Psychromonas sp. | reverse complement strand
TGTTTGTCCAGACACGCACCAATTTCAGATAATCTTGTTGCGATTTAATGATTTTAGCCGCCATTTCATCACCCGCTGATTTTTCAGCAATGATTTCATCGTTGGCTTTTTTAATCGCTTGGATAACAGCAGGCGGGAAGGTTTTAACTTGTACGTTAGGAAATTCAGTTTTCATGATTTCCCAATTTTTCGCACTTTCTGCGTAAGAATGTACATACATATCGTAAGCGGCTTTGCGCATCGCAACTTTTAATATTGCTTGTAAATCAGCAGGAAGTTTTTCAAGCTTTGTTTTATTAACAACAAACATTAACTCAGTTGCAGGCTCATGCCAGCCCATATAGTAATATGGTGCGATTTTGTGAAAGCCCATACGTAAATCTAGTGACGGACCAACCCACTCAAGTGCATCAATTGTATTACGCTCTAATGAGGTATAAAGTTCACCAGATGGAATGTTCACAGGTGTCGCACCTAACTTAGCGAGTACTTCACCCGCAAACCCCGGTATACGCATCTTCAAGTTTTTTAAATCATCAACTGAATTAATTTCTTTACGGAACCAGCCGCCCATTTGCACTCCTGTATTACCACCAGGAAAAGCAACTAAATTATGTGCGCCATAAACTTCATCCATAAGCTCCTGACCACCACCATATTGGAACCAAGCATGCTGTTCGATAGCTGTCATACCAAACGGCATCGTTGTAAAATACAGCGTATTAGGAACTTTACCTTTATAGTAATAACTTGCCGAATGTCCCATGTCATATTGACCTGATTTCACCATATCAAACACACCAAAAGGTGCTTTATGTTTATTTGACGAATCTACGCGAATTTTCAAACGGCCATTAGACATTTCATCAGCCATTTTCACCATATTTTTTACTGAATCGCCAAAAATTGGGAAATTTGGTCCCCAGCTTTCTGCAAGTTTTAATTTATAAACCTTATCAGCGGCAAAGGCACTTGAACTAACAGCAGCGATTGCTACTGCTAAAATAGTATTACGACATACAGACTTCAACATTCTACTAACTCCCTGTAACTATTGGTATTTAAACCACGATAAAAATGTATCAATGGTTGCGGATAGTAACAATAGGCTAAACCATATTTGCGTTATCGCTCGTGATTGAGAAGACTTTTACGAAACCTGCTACCTCTATCACACCGTATTTGTTTAAAAACCACTATGGGCTACAAAAACGTAATTTTTTCAATTAACAATCGACTCTAGATATTGATTAACTTTATGATCTTAAAAATTAAATTTACATAATATTGATAATTACGATCAAATAACAAACAAAAGGTAAATGGCACGGGAAATAATAATATGAGGTTTAATACGATATAGAATAATTGCAGAGATAATAAACTGGAGAGAATACTATTTATTGCTTAAGGAAGGAAAAACTGAAGATCACCGTGCTAGTAAAATAACTAACACAATGAATAGTTAATGAATTTATGATAGCTAGCTAAACAACAGTAACGATAAATTCGCCAATATTTTCGATGCTACCAAGCATTACATCACCAGCAACGATTGCACCAACTCCGGCCGGAGTACCTGTAAAAATTAAATCTCCTGCGGCTAATTCATAATAATTCGAAAGGTAAACAATCATCTGTGGTACTTTCCACAGCATCTGGCTGAGATCTCCCTTTTGATGTACTCGATCATTAACCTTAAGTTGGATTTCACCTACGTTTGGATGACCAATTTCTGATACGGGGATAATAGGCCCCATTGGTGCTGATTGTTCAAATGCTTTACCAATTTCCCAAGGACGCCCCATTTTTTTCATTTCAGATTGTAAATCTCGACGCGTCATATCAAGACCTAACGCATAACCAAACACATGTTCTAATGCATCATCGATAGTGATATTGATGCCCCCCGATTTTAAGGCAACCACCATTTCCATTTCAAAATGAACATCTTTTGAGTGTGCCGGATAGGGAAAAACACCCGTATTATTTACATTATCAGCATTTTTCTGGAAAAAAAAAGGTGGCTCACGCTGTGGATCATGCCCCATCTCAATTGCGTGATCTGCATAATTTCTACCTATGCAATAAATTCTTCTGACAGGGAATAACGCATCACTACCTTGAATCGTCGCACTTGCTTGTTTTGCGGGTGTAAAAGCATACTTATTCATGAATAGGTTTCCTGTTAGATATAGCGATAAATTGGTATTTAATAATTGATAATAATGACAAACCACTAAAAGTACTGAATTGAAACTTAATGTAAATATCTTTCATCTCTGCAACGAAATCTTCAAATAACTAAACCATTTCGCAGGAGAAAGCGCCAAAACTATCCCCATTAAAGAACATACCCCACCTACAATATGAAACCAAAAAATAGATTCGCCTAAAAATGTAATAGCTAGGAATGTCCCAAATAGAGGCATTAATATTATTGATAAAGATGCTGCTTCCGGACCTAAACGCTGCACACCATTAGTCCAAAAAACATAAGCTAATATCGACGGAAAAACCCATAAATATGCAAACACGGGAATCTGAGATAACGAAGGAATATAAAGACGATATATATACATTTCGATAACCATCGCGATGATTAAAAATGGAAGGCCTAAAGCAATCAGACTATATAACAACGTTATTGGTGAAAGTCTTAGTTCAAGTTTTTTGAGTAAAACCGTAAATAATGCCCAGCATGTAACTGCTGTCAACATTATAAGATCACCTAGGCTAAAGGATAATGTTAGAAGGCTATACAAGTTGCCCTGCGTTAATATGACTAACACGCCCAAAATAGACATGATTAATCCGACAACTTGGGATGTCCTTGGGCGATTATCTAATAATTTCCAAGCAATTAAAGAAGTAAAAACAGGAATAAGCGTATTAATGAGGGTGATATTAATGGCACTGGTAAAATTGGCAGAAATATACAGTAAGCTGTTATATAGACTAATGGCTAACAGCGCTAATCCAAATAATGGTATTGCATTTGCGCGTATCACAGCCCAGTTTTTAACTATACGAGGAAATGCAAATGGAGTTAACAGGATAAAAGCACCAAACCATCGTATTGTATTCATCGCCACTGGCGGGATCTCTCCGACATAGCCTTTCGCTAATATTGCATTAATAGCCCAAAAAAGGTTGGTTAGTACTAAGCCTAAAAATGCAAAAAATAATATCTTCCGTTGAGACAAGTTAACTCCATTTAAAACACTTTATAAATGCAAAGTGATCCATATTAAATAATATAAATCATTATCTTATGCGATAAAATAAAAAACACTAGTAGAATATTTATAACGAGTATTAGCGAAAGACATAAATAGGAAGGAAAATACTTTATTAACTTAACTTTACTTAACTTTACTTAACTTAACTTAACTTAACTATTAAACATCAATAGTTAAGTTATATGTTAGTGATGTGCTATTAGAGAGATTAAATCGTTTTCCCGCTATCTAATGAATAATAAATTTTGGAAACGATAAATTCAGCAATCAAAATAGCAAAAATCATCACAAAAAATGCCACCATTCCGTTAACAGGACCGCTGAAAATCACCTCCTGTCCAAAAGCTAAATTAACGGCCTCTAACATGATTATTTTAGAAAAAAACAGAATAGCCCATGTACATAATGCTCGATATACTTTTGGTGCTGTACCTGGTTTATTTTTGAAGTAGTTAGCTAATTTTTTTTCACCTGCTATTGATAACTTTAAAAGTAGTTGCAACAAAATCGCGACCAATAATGAAATTGAAAATGAAGCGACACTAATATAATCCCAATATTGGTCAAGTAGATTAATGACGGTTAAATCAACTAAAATAGCCAGTGTATATCCTACAAACATCATTTGTGGAGTAGTAAAAATATATTCTTTAATTGGTTCTGCAATCGTTGGTACATTATTTTCCATGCATCAGTCCTTTGAAGTTGTTCGATTAACATTTATATAGGCGGTTTTTAGCTTATTTTTTAAAATAGGCTTCCAGCAGTTTTAGCATTTGCATAATATAAATAATGGCGGCACAAATTAACACTATTCGATTAATTAAAATAGCATTAAAGTCGGCCCCAGCGCCCATACTGCTATTCACAACAACCAACATCGCAATAAATGCAGAGCTGTAATATTTAGCGATTGGTTTTTGTGAAAAAATGTATCTAGCGAAAAAGAGACCCGTTAATAATAATAATAATAAATAAAAATGAAAAACTGGCACCGCAACAATTAACCAATAAAAAAACCACGCATAAAAGCCGCCTAATAAGGTTGAGATTAATGAGTTTTTACCTGCCTCTTTACCTGCTGATAATTCAGGTTTCAAAATAAATAACGCAGAAAAAATCATCACCAGCATATAGTCAGTTAATCCGTAGGTGATAAAAATAGCTGCTATTGGAAAACTAACCAAGGTACTTTTTAAGGCAAGTTGCGCAGCTACTTTATTATATCCAGAAGCTAGTTTTTTCATTTCAGGAAATGCTGTTGCTTGTGGATCAGGGAATAAAAAATGCATTAACCAAATCATAAAAATAGTTAACCAGCTCGAGTACACAAACCCTGCAGAGAAACCAATCGCTAAACCTTCATGCGAATTCGCCATCATAGGTAAAATCAAAATGGCTAATATACTCATTAAGGTAAGCCAAAATGAGCCACCGCGATTCATATAATAATAAAGATGAAATAGCACTAAACCAAGCATCAACAAATAGGCAGCGGGGTATTGCAAAAAAAACAATGAAAAAAGCAGCCCCAAAGCAAATGCTTTAAGTGTATTCAACATGTTGTTAATACTCACAGCCAAACTCGGTTTGGGTAGTGGTAGAGCTAATAACATACTGGTCAAAATAGGCAGTAGAAATGCTAATGGCCAATTAATACCATAAGCAAAGCCAGCCGAAATAGTGACGCCGAAAGCAAACCTAAGTTGACGAATTTTATTAACATCTTGCTTTATTTCAGTATAAAAACTAATAAATTTATTATTTTTTATAGTGCATTTAGTAGACATAAGATAAATAGCTTAATGTACGGATCCAAAGCCAACCAAGACTATTTATAAACCAATTGTCGCCGGTATAAATTTGCACATCTGCCTGTCCGCCTAAACGCCTTAAACCAGCCGCACTGTCATCATCGAAGGTTATCATCACTGGAAAACGCTGTGCATCACGTAACCATCCAGAGCTGCTCTCGACTGAAGTTAACCCCCCAATAGCATCTGGCGAAGAACTATTAACAGCAAAACCAATACTATTAATCTTACCTTTAAAAATATGCCCAGGTTTTACATCTAAAATAATGTCTACAGGATTACCGATTTGTAAGTTTGCTAAATTATTTTCACGTAAATTCACTTGGATCCAAACATTGTTAAACTCAACAAATGTCATCACTGGACTACCCGCATTTGCAAAAAAACCGGCGTCAACTTGCAGATTTGTTATGCCCCCATTTGCAGGAGCAACAACGACGGTTCGGCTTAAGTTCAATTGTGTTTGTTTAAGATTTGCTATTGCATTACGAATACGTGGGTTTTCATTTCCTTCTGCACCTAAAGCTTGTTTGGCTTTATCTAACTCGGCAATTGCACTACGTACTTGTGCTTTTCCTTGTTTGATCGCTGCACGCGCTTTATCCCCCTCTGATTGCGAAAAAACTTTTTTAATTTCAAGTTCAAATACACGTGCACTTTGCGCTTGAATATGTTCTAAATTAGTTTCCGCAACCACTAATTGCGATTGTGCAGTAACCACACTGGCCATTCCCGCACCAATCTCTTGCCCTGCGCCAACTAATGCGGCTTCAGCCATTTCAACGGCTAATTTGTAATCACTTTGGTCTATCTCAAATAAAACATCTCCAGCTTCTACAACTTGATCTTGTTTAACCAATACATCGATTATTCTGCCCGACACTTGCGGTACTACCGGGATCACAAATGTTTGCACACGAGCTTGATCTGACCATGGTGCCTTACGGTCTAAAATGACATAAAAAACAAAGATTAAAGCCACGACTATCAAGATAACTCTGGTGATTGAGCGCACCGGATCATGGCTTGCTTCGACCTCCACTTTATTTACTTGGTTTTCAATGTTCGGTTGTTTTTCTTCAGCTGCAGCTTGTTTCACTTTTTTTTCTTCGCTCATTTACTTCTCGCCTTCAGTTTTTTCTATTTTTTTACTTTCTAGTTCGTCGCTGACGTTCAGCCATTTCATGAATAATTCATAACCAAGTGATAATACGATTGCACCTACAAAAAGACCAATAATGCCAGATAACATCATGCCACCAATTGCACCTAATAAAATAACTAACATAGGTGTTTGCATACCACGTCCTAAAAATATAGGCTTTAAAAAACCATCACTGGCACTAACAACAAGACTGTAAATCATGAAAATAATGGCTGGTGTTGTCTCTGCAACAGAAAATACATAAGAGATAACAAACACAAGTACTAATAAAGGCGGTAATTGTGCTATTGCCATCACTAAAATAATAACCGCCCAAAGCCCCCAAGCCGGTACATCCATTACATACATACCAAGAGCCGCTAAAACAGATTGAATAATTGCAACCCCAAGCACCCCTTGAGCAACACTACGAATGGTATCTTTTGCTAAGTCTGTGTATTCAATGCCCGTATGCTCAGTGGTTAATCGGGAAAACAACTGAATAACAACTTTATGTGCACCTGCGGCATTGGCGACAAATACACCTGAAATAATAACTGAAATAATAAACTGTACGACAGTTCCACCAATACCAGCTGCTGCAGAAACCATTCCGCCAGCTAGTTCTTCAATCTGTGGTAAATATGTATTAACC
>JBALXF010000154.1:3187-6863 GCA_036961085.1 Psychromonas sp. | reverse complement strand
AGCGCAGCTTCAAGGTTTTCTATGACCCTTTTCACTTCCACTTGCTGCTCAATTAACATTCTTGCTTGAATATCTTTTTCAGCAAAGGTCATTGAGTCAGACAGCATATCCATTACTTGTTGATCACTTAAGCCATAAGATGGTTTAACTTCAATATCAGCATGTACGCCAGAAGATTTTTCCATCGCAGTAACGCTTAATAGACCATCAGCATCGACTTGGAATGTAACTCGAATATGAGCCGCACCTGCAGCCATTGGCGGGATATCGGTTAACACAAAACGTGCTAAAGAACGACAATCGGCAACCATTTCTCGTTCGCCTTGCAATACATGGATAAGCATCGCTGTTTGACCATCTTTGAAGGTTGTAAACTCTTGCGCACGGGCAACCGGAAGCGTGGTATTACGAGGGATAACCTTTTCAACAAGTTCTCCCATCGTCTCTAGCCCTAAAGAAAGCGGCAACACATCCAGTAATAACATCTCTGTATCAGGTTTATTACCAACTAGGATATCTGCTTGAATAGCGGCGCCAATCGCGACAACTTTATCTGGGTCGATACTGGTTAGCAATTCTTGATTAAAGTATGTAGTTACTCTTTCACGAACCAGTGGAACGCGCGTCGAGCCGCCCACCATTACTACTTCAACAATTTCATCAAGTTGAATTTGTGCATCTTTAATTGCACGCTTACAGGAACGTAAGGTTTTTTTCACCAATTTTTCAATTAATGATTCAAAGGTATCTTTATCAAGTGAACCAGACCATTGGCCATATTTTAATTCAATTTCAACCTGTGTTTGATCACTAAGACTTTGTTTTGCAGTGCGTGCGACTTGTAATAATTCTTGCTGTAATTGCGGGCTTACTTCGCCAGTGATCTGTGCTTGTTGTTTAATCCAGTCAACAATCGTTAAATCAAAATCATCACCACCTAGCGCTGAATCACCACCAGTTGCAAGAACCTCAAAGACCCCTTTATGTAAACGTAAGATAGAGATATCAAAAGTACCACCACCAAGGTCATACACGGCTATAACGCCTTCTTGACCTGTATCTAGCCCATAAGCTATCGCAGCTGCTGTCGGCTCATTTAAGAGACGTAATACATGTAAACCAGCAATGCGTGCCGCATCTTTTGTGCCTTGACGTTGTGCATCATCAAAATAAGCTGGCACAGTGATCACAACACCATCAAGTTCACCTTGTAGACTTTCTGTCGCACGTACAGTTAACGCTTTTAGAATTTCACTTGAAGCCTGAACCGCATTAATCGCACCATTTCGCGTTTCAATTTGCGCTAATCCACTGTCATGCTCACTAAGCTGATATGGAAGATGAGTGGTATCGAGATCATTTAATGCTTTACCGATTAAACGCTTAACTGATACTAGGGTATTAAGCGGATCGCTTAATAAATGTTGCTGAGCACTGCTACCCACACTGATAGTTACATCGCCAACTTCATTTTTTTCGCCATAATGCACGACCGATGGCAACATATCCTGTTGCTGATGATCGACTAAAGTAACCGCTTTGCCACTGCGAACACTGGCAACTAATGAGTTAGTTGTGCCTAAATCGATACCAACGGCTAATTTATGTTGATGAGGTGCAGCAGTTAAACCTGGCTCTGCTATTTGTAATAATGCCATTGTATAAAATCCCTATTTCTCTAATGTGCTTAATCAGTCGAATAATTTATCTTCGATTAGTGCTAATTCTACTTGTAGCTTAAGCATAAATTTCAATTTTCTGATACTGTTTGCAGCAGCTTCTAATTCGCTTTTTTGTAGCTGAATTTCGATTGTCGACTCTAATTTTTTTACTTGCTGCGCTATATTATCAGTGAACGCTTCAATCTCATCTTCATCATCTTCAGTAAATGATGAAATAGTTTCACGCCACTCCATTTGTTGCATCAAGAAAGCAGTATCTTGTAATGTTTTTTGCTCTAAGGCAATATCTAACCCAGCTAATAAAAGCATATATTGAGCACGTAAACTGCTGTTTTTTAATGTTTGATAAGCATCGTTAATTTCAGTGCTTTTTTGCATTGCAGTTAATCGTACGCTATCACTTTGCATTACAAATTTATCAGGATGGTATTGTTGCTGCAGTTCGCGGTATGTTTCGGAAAGCTGAGATTGTTCAATTGAAAATGAAACAGGAAGAGAGAAAAGCTCAAAGTAATTCACAATATTGTCCTAAAAAAGAAAAAGAGGAAAAATGTAAACATTATTCCTCATTAAAGTATTTGTTGCATCGATTTAGCATCAATAGATTCAGCACTAATGTTTAATTAAACACTAAAACTTTCACCACAACCGCATTCACCATCAGTATTCGGGTTATTAAACTCAAAGCCTTCATTAAGGCCTTCTTTAACAAAATCTAATTGTGTGCCATCAAGGTAGACGAGACTTTTTTTATCTACAATAACCTTGACGCCTTTATCCAGAAAAACTTCATCATCATCGTTAAGCACATCAACGAATTCAAGTACATAAGCCATACCTGAGCAACCAGATGTTCTAACGCCTAAACGTAAACCAATACCTTTACCGCGATTAGCTAAAAAAGCAGCAACATGTTTTGCTGCTGGTTCTGTCATTGTAATAGCCAAAATTGACTCCAGTTTTTAATTTATGATTAATACAGTATTATTTAGCAGGATGTTTACTTTTGTAATCATCAATAGCTGCTTTTATAGCATCTTCTGCAAGAATAGAGCAGTGAATTTTTACTGGTGGTAAAGCTAACTCAGCTGAAATATCAGTATTTGATATTGCACCCGCTTCATCTAATGTTTTACCTTTAACCCATTCAGTAACCAATGAACTTGATGCAATTGCACTACCACAACCATATGTTTTGAATTTAGCATCTTCAATAACGCCATTTTCATCAATTTTTAGTTGTAATTTCATTACATCACCACATGCTGGTGCGCCAACCATACCGGTAGCAACACTTTTATCATCTTTATCAAATGAACCAACATTGCGTGGGTTTTCGTAATGATCTATTACTTTTTCGCTATAAGCCATGAGTTATATCCTTTAAAAAATTTTCTATAATCTGCTAAATATATAGATGTCTATATAAGTAGGAGTGTGCTTTAAGCACTAAAGTTCATTTCTACTAGATTAATGCAAGACGTCTGACGCCTTGCTCTATTAACTAGTGGTGACTCCATTCAATACTATTGATGTCGATACCTTCTTTATACATATCCCATAAGGGCGACATTTCACGTAAACGACCAATATTTTCACGAATTATCTTAATAGCGTAATCAATTTCAGCTTCTGTAGTGAAACGACCCATACTAAATCTGATTGAGCTATGTGCAAGTTCATCATCTCGACCAATTGCACGTAAAACGTATGAAGGCTCAAGACTTGCAGATGTACAAGCACTACCAGATGATACGGCTAGATCTTTAAGTGCCATTACCAAAGACTCACCTTCAACATAGTTGAAGCTGATATTGATATTACCTGCAACACGCTGATCTAAAGACCCATTTACATATACTTCTTCCATATCGCTTACACCTTCTAAAAGGCGGTTGCGTAATACAAGAAGACGTGCGTTTTCTGATGCCATCTCTTCTTTTGCAATACGGAAAGCTTCACCCATTGCAACTATTTGATGTGTTGGTAATGTA
>JBALXF010000154.1:0-3177 GCA_036961085.1 Psychromonas sp. | reverse complement strand
CACGTGGTTTACGACTAACGTATAACGCACCAATGCCTTTAGGACCATAAATTTTATGCGCAGAAAATGACATTAAATCTACTTTTAATGCTTTCATGTCAATATCGATTTTACCGGCACTTTGCGCCGCATCAACATGAAAAATCGTTTTATTAGCACGACATAACTCACCATATGCAGCGATGTCCTGAATCACACCAATTTCATTATTAACATGCATTAAGCTAACTACGACAGTATCTTCACGTAATGCATCTTTAAGTTGTTGTGGTGTTACTATGCCATCCTCTTGCGGGTCTAAATAAGTAACTTCATAACCTTCACGCTCAAGCTGACGACATGTATCTAATACCGCTTTATGCTCAGTTTTTGCGGTAATGATATGTTTACCTTTTTTACCATAAAAATGTGCAGCACCTTTAATTGCCAAGTTGTTAGACTCAGTTGCACCCGATGTGAAAATAATTTCACGTGGATCGGCTTCAATTAGATCTGCAATTTGTTCGCGAGCAATATCAACAGCTTCTTCAGCATGCCAGCCAAAACGATGTGAACGTGATGCAGGGTTACCGAACTCGCCACCTAACGTTAAATATTGCATCATTTTTTCAGCAACACGAGGATCAACAGGTGTTGTTGCAGAGTAATCAAGATAAATTGGTAATTTCATTTTTTTCTCCACTGCTATTATTCGTAACGCTACTGAGTTTTAACGTCGAGTTGAGCAGCATGGTTAAATTTATTATTTTGAATTTCAGAAATATGTTGTACATGTTCAGTCGACATTAACTCATCAAGAGTAATATCATCTAAAAATGTACTAATACGGTCGCTTAATTGTGCCCACAACGAGTGTGTTAAACACTGCACGCCATCTTCGCTACAACCGTTCTTTCCGCCACATTTTCGAACATCAACTGATTCATTAACGGCATCTATGATCATTGCGACAGAAATTTCGTTACGCTCTTTACCTAGCTTATAACCGCCACCAGGGCCGCGTACACTGCTTACTAATTCTTTTTTACGTAATTTAGAAAACAACTGTTCCAAATAGGATAATGAGATACCTTGACGCTCAGAGATATCGGCCAATGGAACAGGTCCTGTATGCTCTTTAATTGCTACATCGAGCATTGCGGTAACCGCATAACGCCCTTTTGAAGTTAATTTCATAATGCTTCACTTTTTAAGTAGAGGAACAGTGATCATTCACGATGCATTCCGTGACTTTGTGAAGCAAATTATAAATACCTGACAAATTTAGTCAAGTAAAAAACCATATAGTTTAGTAGGTTTATTTTTCATTTTTTTCTTTTTGTTTTTCAATTACTTCTGATGGAGCATTAACAGACTTTTGAATACTACTAAAAATACCACGCCACATACGTAGCTCTTTTACTTCCGGACGAGCACGATTGAAGAAACGACGTAACTTATTCATCACGAGTCCAGGATGTGCTGGCACGATAAAACGTGTATCGGTTAATGTTTGCTGTAAATGAGCAAACATACCTTCTATCTCAGCAGATAACGGGTATTCCTCTTGTTGCTCTGGATAAGCTTTAGAAGATAAAAATGCCATACGAATTTCATAGCTCAAAGTTTGTACTGCCATCGCTAAGTTTAACGAGCTGTAGTCCGGATTTGCCGGAATAAACACATGGAAATGACACTTCTGTAACTCATCGTTCGTTAAACCACTGTTTTCACGACCAAAAACTAAAGCGATTGGGTATTTATTACCCTCTACAACTGCCTTTTCCCCCATTTCACGCGGGTCTAACATTGGCCAATCTAAAGTACGTGGTCGTGCGCTTGCACCAATCACTAAACCACAATCTGCAGTTGCTTCATCTAAGGTCTTGCATACACGATGATTTTGTAAGACATCAGTAGCCCCTGCGGATAAGGCAATCGACTTGCCATCGATTTCACATTCGGGATCGACAAGTACTAGATTTGTTAACCCCATTGTTTTCATTGCTCTCGCGGCACTGCCGATATTACCGGGATGAGAAGTACCAATGAGTATAATGCGCACGTTTTCTAGCATTTGTGTTCCTTAATTCAGAATAAATTTATAATCGCGGAGTTTATCATTAATTAATTTACAACAAAATAGATGTATTTATATGAGATAAGATAAATTGTTTGAAAAATAACCAACTCAAACATTTGCAGATTTATGTGATCTATGTATAATTCCGCCTCCGAAGGAATCGTCCTTCAATGTTCTTTTAAAATCTAATGGTGATCCAATGCATCCAATGTTAAATATTGCGATTCGTGCTGCCCGTAACGCAGGCAAAGTAATTGTTAAAGGCTATGAAAATCTAGAAGCTGTAGAAGTTGAAGAAAAATCGTTAAATGATTATGTTAGTAGCGTTGATAAAGAAGCTGAACTTGCAATCATTGGTACATTACGTAAATCTTTTCCAGATCACAGTATTATTGCTGAAGAGTCTGGTATTGATGAAGGTAAAGATAAGGATTACCAATGGATTATTGACCCACTAGATGGGACAACTAACTTCATTCACGGCATCCCACATTTTGCTGTTTCAATTGCTTTAAAAATTAAAGGCCGTACAGAAGTTGGTATCGTTTTTGATCCAATTCGTAACGAGCTATTCTCTGCAGCTAAAGGCCAAAGCTCACAAATCAATGGTTACCGTACTCGTACGAATACAGTACCTAAATTAAGTGGCACATTATTAGCGACTGGTTTCCCATTCAAGCAAAAACACCATACAGAAACTTACTTAAATATCTTTAAAGATTTATTTATGGAAGTTGCCGATATGCGTCGTAGCGGAAGTGCAGCTTTAGACCTTGCATATGTAGCTGCTGGTCGTATCGATGGATTCTGGGAATATGGTTTAAAACCTTGGGATATCGCCGCTGGTGAATTATTACTAAAAGAATCAGGTGCAATAATGACTGATTTTAATGGCGGAAATGACTACATGAAGTCTGGTAATGTTGTTGCAGCTAACCCTAAATTATTAAAAGAGATGTTAACTGTTATCCGTAAACATAACATTTAATCTACCTTTGATTAGGGTCTGTTGATCTTTCGAGTTTATTTTTGCAACGATTTGTTGGCTCTTTATACAAGGCTGAGTCTATGTCGTGTGGTTGTTCCACATAAATAGGCGAAAACGCAGTAGAAAT
>JBALXF010000153.1:0-6901 GCA_036961085.1 Psychromonas sp. | reverse complement strand
CTTGTGATTTTGCTATACCTTGTTTGATAAAGCTTGGCGAGATAACTTCGACGCGAATATCTTGCATTAATTGCAGGGCAGCTTCCATTTTAAAGGTTAATGTATCACCTGCAAATTTACCTTTTAAATCACGCTGTTTAATAATCACGCGATCAACTTTGTAATCTTTCATCAATTGAGAAAAGTCGAATTGAAACTTAACTAATTGAGATGTATCCACTGCATGTGCTAAATCTATTTTATTAGCACGAACGCTTGGCACATCGAATAAACCATCTTTTAACTGCATGATGCATATAATAGCTTGGTTGCCTTGTAACTCTACGCCACAAACTCTCATTTTTAACCCCTAAAATATTTCACTTTGATATATTAAGCTAGTCTAACTAAGCTTACAGTTAATACAAGTGGGGTTATTACTTTAGCAGTATAAAAAGCCCTAATTATAGTTTTAGGGCTTTTAAAGATGACTTAATTGTGCATTTTTAAGTTAATCATTCGGATCGTCGCGCCGATACCCGCTAATACTTGGTTACTATTTACACCGCGAGTTATAAACTGATCATTGCCATCAGACCAAGTGACAATACACTCAGTTAATGCACTCGTTTGGCCACCTGGTGGGATGCGTAATTGATAATCAACCAATTCGGGAAATACAAAATTTTGTTTATCTAGGATTTTTTTCATTGCACCAATAAAGGCATCAAAACCACCATTACCACTGCCACTGGTCTTATAAATTTCATCTTCAACACGTACCCGCACACTAACCGTAGACTCAAGCTCTAAGCCAGAATTTATCGAGCAGTTTAAAAGCTCAACATAGTTGTAATCATTTCGTTCTAATAAATCGGCAATGATGAAGGGCAAATCATCTGAACTAATGCTTGATTTTTGATCGGCAAGACGCACAATTCGTTTTAATAGTTTCTGTTGCTGCTCTTCATCTAGTTCAATATCCATTTCTTCTAAGTTTTTAGCCAAAGAAGCTTTACCACTCATTTTACCTAAAGCATAACTACGAGAACGCGCAAAACGCTCAGGGGTCAATGCCGAAATATACAAACCACCTTTTCTGTCGCCATCTGCATGAATACCGCTAGTTTGCGTAAATACATCAGCACCAACAATGGGCGTATTATCGGAAACACGTTTACCAGAAAAATTCTCCACCAGCCTGCTTATATTATGAATTTCCTTTTCATCAATATTAACTTTTTTTCCTAGTTTATCCTGTAAAACTACTGCAACCTCAGATAACGAAGCATTACCCGCTCGCTCACCTAAACAGTTCATGGTGCAGTGAATTGACGAAACGCCAGCTTTCACTGCATATAACGCATTAGCTGTAGCTAGGCCATAATCATTATGGGGATGGAAATCAAATTGAACATCGGGAAAACGTTCAGTCATATCACTCAAGCTGCTAAACACTTCATCGGGAGACATTACCCCGAGTGTGTCAGGTAACATAAAGTGGGATATGCCAGCATATTGCAACATGTCGACCATTTGATAAACATATTCAGGGCTATCTTTATAGCCGTTAGACCAGTCTTCTAAATATATATTGACTTGTAACTGCTTAGATAAAGCATAATCAATGGTTTTTTTAATATCTTGAACATGTACAGCTAAGGTTTTACGTAACTGCTCAGTACAATGTTTCAAACTGCCTTTAGCTAGCAAGTTCAAAACCTTGCCACCGGTATCAGTTATCCAATCGACACTTAATGTGTGATCGACAAAACCTAATACTTCAATTTTTTCTACTAGACCTTCACTTGTTGCCCAAGTATTAAGCTTGGTAACGGCTTCTTTTTCGCCTTCCGATACACGTGCAGAAGCGACTTCTATACGGTCTATTTTTAGTTTTTGTAATAATGCCTTTGCAATGCTGACTTTTTCCGCAGGGGAAAATGAAACGGCTTGTGTTTGTTCACCATCACGCAGTGTTGTATC
Organism: Psychromonas sp.; assembly: GCA_036961085.1. Lineage (GTDB taxonomy): Bacteria > Pseudomonadota > Gammaproteobacteria > Enterobacterales > Psychromonadaceae > Psychromonas. Next base: position 4,936 of record JBALXF010000153.1, on the reverse strand, counting down.
CATTAACTGAACAACATTTTGTTGAATCATCCTTGTACTCCATTTTTGGCATTAGTTATCTATACCCATAATACCTAAATAAAATTTTCTAAGTAGTATGGGTATAGATTTACCCTGCAAACAGGATAATAAAAACAATGAGAATTATTGTGATTTGATGGTTAATTTACAATAAAAAAGGCGCAACATGTGCGCCTAATATCAACAAAATAAGAAGATAACTTCAAAGTTTAAAAACAATTAGTTCCATAACCATGGAAGTGCTTGTTTTTGTCTTTCTTCAAAAGCAGTAATTTTATCTACGTGCTTTAAAGTCCAAGCGATATCATCAAGTCCATCTAAGAGTGACTCTTTACGGAAAGGGTCCACTTCGATATCAATTGTAATGCCGCCAGGAGTTGTTAATTTCTCAGCTTTTAAATCAACAGTAAACTCAACACCTTCATCAGCACTAATTTCAGCCATTAAAGAAGCAAGTTCAGTTTTATTTACCTTGATAGGTAAGATGCAGTTCTTAAAACAGTTACTGTAAAAGATATCAGCAAAGCTTGTCGAAATAACCGTGTTAAAGCCATAGTCCGCGATTGCCCAAGGAGCATGCTCACGTGATGAACCACAACCAAAGTTTTCGCCAGCAACTAAAATTTTAGCGCCTTTAAAAGCCGGTTTATTAAGTTCGAAAGCCGGATTTGGTGTCACATTATCAGCAAGGAAACGCCAATCATGAAATAAATGAATACCAAAACCTGTACGTTCAACTTTCTTTAAAAATTGCTTAGGAATAATTTGGTCTGTATCAACGTTACTACGATCCATTAACGCCGCAATGCTAGTGTGTTTTGTGTAAGCTTCCATTCTATTACTCCTTATGCCCAATCTCGAATATCTACAAAGTGACCTGCAATTGATGCTGCAGCAGCCATCGCTGGTGAAACAAGGTGAGTACGACCACCTTTACCTTGACGACCTTCGAAATTACGGTTTGAAGTAGAAGCACTACGTTGACCGTCTGTTAATTCATCGCCGTTCATTGCAAGACACATTGAACAACCTGGCTCTCGCCATTCCCAACCAGCAGCAATAAAGATTTTATCTAAACCTTCTGACTCTGCTTGCTCTTTTACCGGGTATGAACCTGGTACTGCGATAGCTTGCACACCTGGTGCAACCGTTTTACCTTCGATCATTGCTGCGGCTGCACGGAAATCTTCAATACGACCATTTGTACATGAACCAAGGAAAACGATATCGATATTTACATCGCTCATTTTCTGACCCGCTTTGACATCCATGTATTTAAGCGCGCCTTCACAAGCTTGCGCTTTAACTTCATCTGTAAAATCAGTAGGAGCTGGGATTGCTGCATTTACTGCAATAACTTGCTCAGGTGATGTACCCCAAGTTACTTGTGGCGCAATATCTTCAGCCTTTAAAGTAATTGTTTTATCAAACTCAGCACCTTGATCAGAAACCAATGATTTCCAATGTGCTACTGCTACGTCCCAATCTTTACCTTTAGGAGCAAACTCTTTACCTTCAAGGTAATCAAAGGTTTTTTGATCGGGTGCAACAAGACCAGCACGTGCTCCGGCTTCGATTGCCATGTTACAAAGTGTCATGCGGCCTTCCATAGAAAGATCCACAATAGTGTCACCAGCAAATTCGATAACATAGCCAGTACCACCAGCTGTACCAGTAACACCAATAATTGCTAGGGCAATATCTTTTGCCGTTGCAAATTTAGAAAGCTTGCCTTCTACTTTAACTAATAGCGTTTTCGATTTTTTCTGTTGTAATGTCTGAGTCGCCATTACATGTTCAACTTCAGAAGTACCGATACCAAATGCTAATGCACCAAATGCACCATGCGTTGCTGTATGGCTATCACCACAACAAACAACCATGCCTGGATGAACAAAACCATGCTCAGGAACAACGATATGAATAACACCGTTATTTACACTGTTCATATCATAAAGATTTAGATCATGTTCTTTACAATTATCAGCCATTGTATTGATTTGCTTTTCAGCAATCGGATCGACTATTTGAGAACGGTTTTTTGTTGGTACACAGTGATCCATTGTCGCCAGAATACTATGTTTATTTCGTACTGGACGGTTTTGGATTTTAAGACCTTCAAAGGCTTGAGGACTTGTTACTTCGTGCATTAGATGTCTATCTACATACAGAATTGGAGAGCCTGACTCTGGTTCATGAACCAAATTTGCATCCCAGATTTTTTCATACATTGTTTTAGTCATTGTTTCCCTTTCCACTTTCTATGATGTGTATCATGTTTGCCTATCATCCGATGATAGAAATCAAATAAGAATTGCTCTCAGATGAATGTTAGTAAAATTACCAAAAATTCATTCTAATTGATCAATATCAATCCCACAAGATGCGTCGATAAAATACTGAATAACTATTTATATCTTTATATATTGTGTTTTGCTATTAAAATTTTTATAAATTTATATATCAAAATTCATTAAAACACCAACAATTTGCAATTTTCAAAATCAATTGCTTAAAATTCCTAGTATTAGCGATAGATGCAGTGCAATTAATTCCGTAAGATAGACTTCTTAAATTTATAACAAAATAGGTAGAGATAGATGCAATGTGAAATAATAACCACACAAGCTCAGTTGCATGATTTTATAGGTACACTCGATAACAGTCCTATTTCTTTAGATACAGAGTTCGTCCGTACGCGTACCTTCTTAGCAAATCTTGGTTTATTACAAATTTCTCAGAATGAAAAAATCACCTTAATCGATCCGATTGCAGTGAGTGATTTATCTACTTTTTGGCAGGCGATTAATGATCAAGATCTGATTTTGCATGCTAGCAGTGAAGACTTAGAAATTATCCGTCAGCATAAAGGTGACCTTAATTTCAAATTATTTGACACTCAAGTTGCATGTTCTTTCTTAAATTACGGTGCTTCACTTGGCTACGCTAAAATGGTTGAAACTTTAGAGGGTGTTATCGTAGATAAAGGCGAATCTCGCACGGATTGGTGTGCCCGCCCTTTAACAAGCAAGCAAATAAATTATGCCGCGGTCGATGTATTACATTTACAGCCCTGTTTAGAAAAGCTAATGCAGCAGTTAGATGAAAGGAAAATGACTTTATTTTTTGAACAAGAATGTCAAAGCATACTAGACAATAAAATGAAGCCCATTGATCCTAATAACGCCTATAAATCCCTTAATAATCTATTTAAATTAGATCGTAAAGGCTTAGGGATTATTAAATCGTTAGCAAAATGGCGTTTGTTAGCAGCGCAAGAGCGCAATATTGCACTTAATTTTGTAGTTAAAGCGGATCATCTATGGTTGTTGGCGTATTACCAACCGACTTCATTAGAAGATCTACGACGTTTGAATCTGTTACCCAATGAAATTCGCATTCATGGGCAACAAATCCTCAATATTATCAAATCTGTTAGTAATGAAGATCCAGAAAGCTACCCGAGCTTAATATCACGATTAGTTGATTTTCCTGCTTATAAAAAGACTTTAAAAGCGATCCGAGATCAAATTCAAGCCTGCGCAGAGAAACACGATTTACCGCTTGAATTAATAGCTTCTAAACGTGTTATTAATGAATATTTAAGCTGGTTATGGAAGTTAGATGATGCGCAAAGAAAGACAGCTAATAAACCTAAACTACTTACCGGGTGGCGTTTTGAGTTGATCGGACATCAACTAGAACAATAACATCACTTCGCAATGCCCCTAATTCACAAGTCTACCTTTTTAGCCTACCCGTTAGGCTAAAAGTGAGTAATTATGTGTCTTAACATCAAACATTATAAATTAAGGAAGTTTGAATGAGTAGTAACATATCTTGGATGGAAACATTCAGAAGTTATCTAGATAAACGTTTGTTATGGGTTTTCATGCTTGGCTGTGCAAGTGGTTTTCCTTGGGTATTGATCGGCTCAAATATGTCTGGGTGGTTAAAAGATGCAGGATTGACTCGTGCTGCAATCGGTTATTTTGGCTCTGTATTTGCTGTTTATGCATTTAATTTCTTATGGGCTCCCCTCGTTGACCGCGTAAAACTACCTATACTTTATCCATTATTAGGTCAACGCAGAAGTTGGATTTTCCTCTGCCAATCATTTATTTTGGTGTGCACTTTATTCATAGCGGGTGTTGATCCCGCAACAAATATTATGCTGACATCGATGCTTGCCTTAGCAATTGCGGTATCTTCCGCTACGCAAGATGTGGCGGTCGATGCCTACCGTATAGACACCTTCCCTAGATCTCAGCCTAGAAAGTTACCACAAGCGTCAGCAATGGCGGTTATCGGTTGGTGGACAGGTTATTCATTGCCAGGCTATTTCGCATTTATGAATGCTGATAGCATGGGTTGGAATGGTGTTTATTATGGTATGGCAGTTTTTGTTGCCATATTAATGGTCTTTACTCTATTAGTTGGTGAGCCTCAAACTGAACGAGAGTCCTTGCAGAAAGAAGCCGAAAAACGATATTCAAAAATCTTTGGTTCTAAAATAGGCACTTGGTTTAGCGTTACCGTATTAGAGCCCTTCTGGGACTTCTTTAAGCGCAATGGCGTGCAAGTAGCGCTCACTATTTTATTGTTTGTATTTTTATTTAAAATTGGTGAAGCATTCCTTGGCCGTATGTCGATTGTGTTCTATAAAGAGATTGGCTTTAGCAACGAGCAAATTGGTCATTATTCGAAACTTATTGGCTGGGGTGCAACCATCTTTTTTACCTTAGTAGGCAGTGTATTTAACGTCAAATTTGGTATCGTACGAGGACTGATGATTGGCGGTATTGCCATGTCGTTAAGTAACTTAATGTTTGCTTGGATTGCGAAAGTTGGACCAAGCGAAGGCTTGTTCTTAGCAACAATCTTAGTTGATAACTTTACCACGGCATTTTCTACC
>JBALXF010000152.1:278-6905 GCA_036961085.1 Psychromonas sp. | reverse complement strand
AATCTTAGTTTTTAGATCTACTGTTGCTCAATCAACAAACGTGAGTTGAGCAAACGTAAGTATCAGTAATACAGTGGTTGGTATGGGTAATCTTTCTGCACACACTTTGTGTAAATACTATTACTGATACAAAAAATACAGCGGCTAGGAGATATTAGAAGTATCTGTCTAGTGGCTAATCTTTAATCATCATTCGATTAGGAATGAGATAAACATAGTTATTAGTAATAGTTATGAGTAATGCAGTGGTTAATATAGCTAACCCTCTGCACAGACTAGGTGTAACGACCAATACTGATACAAAAGATAAAGCCACTAGGAGATATGAGAAGTATCTATCTAGTGGCTATCTTTATCCATTATTCTATTAAGAATAAACCAGCATAATTACAATAATACAATGGGTTAGCGAACAACACGCACACACTAATTGTAACAACGGCTACAGGTACAAAAATAAAGCCACTAGAAGATATGAGAAGTATCTATCTAGTGGCTATCTATATTCATAATTAAGTAATGAGTCAAACATAATGTTCAGTAATACAATGCTTAACTCGGATTACTTATTTTGTTTTTATGTGTGGCAATAAGTCGACGAGCTTCCGTTAAAATACACTCCCTCAACGGGTTATCACCTGCATCTTTACGCCATAAAAAAGATAAACTACGTTTCATATTCAATTCAGGGGTAGGTACTATTATTAAACTGCCATTTTCAACGTCACGTACAACATCTAAGTAAGGCAAGCAGCCTAGGTAACTACCATTTTTAACTAGTGCCTTAATAATCGAAACGCTTTTATACTCTTTCCATAAATCAATTTTATCTATTAAACCGTGCACTGCGCCATCGAAGATTTCCCTTGTACCAGCGCCCTTCTCCCTTAATATCCACCTTGCTTGTTCAAGCTGTGCAAGATTAACTTTTTCATACTTAGCGTAAGCATGGTGAGGGTTAGTAAACACAACAAGATGATCTTCCATTATATTCTCTTGGTGTATTCTATTATCCGCAATATGTCCTTCAATGATCCCCATGTCATAGTCATGGTTTATTAAGCCTTGGATAACAATACCTGTACTGTCTATATCAAGATCTATACGTAATTCAGGGAAGTTTAAATCAATATTGCTGATAAGCTGCGGCAGTAGATGTTTAGCAAATGTTTGACTAGCACCTATTGCAAATTGACCACTTATAATTTGCTGACCATGCAAGCCCGTTTCTATTTGTTGAGCATCATGTAATAGTCGTTTGGCTTTTGGTTTAAGCCAACGCCCCCAATGACTTAAGGTTAAGCGTTTACCTTCTCTAATAAATAGTGGGCGATCCAACACATTTTCTAGTTGTGCGAGCGACATACTCACAGCAGATTGTGTCATAGACAGCTTATTAGCAGCCGCAGTAACACTTTCCTGGCTAGCGATAGCATCGAATACGGCCAACTGTTTAAGAGTATATTTCATTAATTAAACCTTAAATAAAATTTTGTAATACATTAGAATTATTTATTAAACACATAAAAAACATCAGTGAAAATGATATCTGTATTCAGTGGCTAATAGATATATTTATATAATGGATGTTAGTACAAACTATTCTACCAATAAATATAGCCGCAAAGTAACTCATTTACTGATGTCTTAACATTCCCCTGTAAAACTACTTAAATCATAGGATTAGCTACTATATTATTCATCAATTAAATTGATATAGCTTATCTCTATGGGAGTTTTACAAAAAAGCATGTATAACCAGTTACTTAGAAGATATTTCTTTGCGGGGTATGCCCAACGAGCGTAATTTATGGGGACTACTTTGAGAAAGCTATTACAAACAGACTGCTTAAAAGGCAGCATAACTGCCAATAAGCATTATTTGGATATACGTGGCAGGTTAATCAGTTAATTGCGCAGTAAATTTTTCAGCTAGCTGCTGTAAGGCTTCACTAGAAATAATTTCTACATTATCAGCATCACAAATAACACCCTGTTTAATTAAAGCGGTGCGTGGGTAACCGCGCCCGCCTAACAACTCAGTGACTTGCTGGTGAACATCACTGATAAATACGTTCTTAGTATCCTGAACATTAAGCAGGTAAAAAGGAATATCTAAGTTCAAAAAGTGTTGAGCAAACGTTGGCGTATTTTCTGCTTGATCAGTACAGTCTGGACACCATGCTGCAACGATATTAATAATGAAAGTATCTTTGGAATCTAATAATTGTAGGGCTTGCTCTGCGTTTATATTTTTGATCATTGTCAGTTCCTAGAGATGTTTTTATATTGTGTTTTTTAATGTAGTTTTTATTGTACTCTCTATTTACACTATTTTTCTTTAAAAGAAAATCTAAAAAAAATGGCCATACAAGCTGTATGACCATTCAATATCGTTATTAATAAAAGATTATCTTATTTAATAGTTAATTCGTTTCTTGCGCTATTTTAGATGTTTGTTGGTCGATATCAGTTTCAACTTCTTCATCTGCAATATGTCTACCTTTTGAACGTTTAATCACATAGGTCGTGATCATCAGCATAGCTAAGATGCCCATTACCGTTGATACATCAATTGCTAAACCAAAACCTAATGTGTTGTTATTTAGTATGAAGGTAATAACAACCGTAGTCATAAACATTGCAGGTACTGTGCTAACCCAATGGAATTTATCATGTCGTAACAGGTATGCAGAAGCAGTCCAAAGCATCATTACTGCTGTAGTTTGGTTTGCAAAACCAAAATAACGCCAGATGATACCAAAATCAACTTGTGTTAATACCGCACCTAAAACGAATAATGGTAATGCCATTATTAAACGATTACGGATAGATTTTTGTGGCATTTTAAAGTATTCAGCCATAATCAAGCGACTTGAACGGAAAGCTGTATCACCTGATGTAATTGGTAAAATCACTACACCTAAGAAAGCAACAATGCCACCGAATACACCCAGTAAACCAATTGAAGAGTTATATACAACACTCCCCGGTCCACCCGTATTTACCGCTTCAGATAATGCTTCAACACTACCAAAGAAAGATAACGCTAATGCACACCAAATTAATGCAATGATACCTTCACCAATCATTGCCCCGTAAAATACGAAACGACCATTTGATTCATTATCTAGACAACGTGCCATTAGAGGAGATTGAGTAGCATGGAAACCAGAGATTGCACCACACGCAATAGTAATAAATAGTGCAGGCCACAGTGATAAACCATTCGGATTCATATTACTGAACATTTCACTAATTTCGTAATCGCCTAATAAAGTGTGCTCACTTGAGAAAGCTAATGCCAATACTAAACCGACAGACATAAATATTAATAGCGCACCAAAGAAAGGGTATAAACGGCCGATGATTTTGTCGACAGGTACAATCGTTGCAATGACGTAGTAAGCAAAGATGATGACGACCATAGTGGTCATTGATAATGAAATATCGGTTTGTTCGTTAACTAGATTCGTTATCATACCTGCTGGCGCAGATACAAATACTACACCTACTAATAGTAATAGTACGAGGGCAAAAATATTCATAAAATGTTTTGCAGTTGGCCCTAAGTACTTACCGGCTAATGTTGGCACTGAAGCACCACCATTACGCACTGATAACATACCAGAGAAATAATCATGAACGGCACCGGCAAAAATACAACCTAATACAATCCATAACATAGCAGCCGGCCCATATAACGCGCCCATGATTGGTCCAAATATTGGTCCTACCCCTGCAATATTAAGCAGCTGAACTAAATAAACACGTGGTTTTGACATAGGTACATAATCAACACCGTCTTGTTTGCTAAATGCGGGTGTTGTGCGTTTTTCATTAATTCCAAATATTTTTTCAATGACTACGCCGTAGATAAAATATCCACCTAGTAGTGCTGCTATACAAAATAGAAACCAAAGCATTGTATTATTCTCCCTGTAAGTTATTTAATCATGGTTGGTTAACAGTAGAGAAGTCGATGACATCTATGTTGATTAACTATTTAGCGTTAGCTCAATATTTTTAAATGAACTATCTGTATGCAGTAATCGATGATGAAATCTTACTAACCTTTCTGTTATGAGGGGCACAATACGCTTTTTAACAACAGATTCAGCTAGTAAAAAGCTAAGTGGTCGTATATCAAATTGAACGGTTATTTTTAGCAATGAATGGTTTTTAAAAAGTGAATGCGATGAGATCAATGCTCATTTCTAATTACTTAATTCACCGCTATGTGTTTTCATAAAATTAATGTAGAAAAGCCCCCTGTAAGCGCTTTCAAATTGCGTTTACTTGCTGTGAAACAACCATTGCAGGTCATTATTTCAACAAATAATGGGCTAATAATATTGATTTCACGTTTTTAGTTTTGCAAATTTTATGTTTTAAAATGCGGCGTCGCACCACGTTTTTCAAAAAATACTTTTAAGTTTCACTAGCAGCTTAAGTTACTTTCCTTTTTAAAGGTAACACGACTGACAATATGAACATCGCATTGGTTTAGTTTAGCTATCTCTATATCTTATGGCTTGATAGAGACGATTTTATCTTTAGTTGGTCAGGCACAATCAATACTAACTCTTCGTTCTTCATTATGTGGCATGGTGGCAACGATCCTAGTTGGGGACCGAAAGTTGATTCTACTACCTACTTTACTAACATAATTCACAGCACTGAACGTATAGGAGATCAGCTTAAATAATTAACCATAGGGCTTACATTGAGACACTTAAAATGCCTTAATGGAGCCCTTTTAGTTTTTCAATAAATAAAAGATATTAAAAATTTAGTTTTATTAGCAGCTAATACCAATCGGGAAAAATAGATGATATTTTTTGCTGGCTAAAACAAGTTATTTCTACGCAAAATAATGATCACATACTTAACTCAATTTGTATAAGGTCCCCTTATTCATCAAATTATCATAAAAAACATCAACACCACTTTGAGTTGAATAATCTATCTCTCTATCTTGTGCTTAAACGATAAAATACGGTTTAGGTAAGCACAGTGTACAAATTTCATTCACTAAATGGGCAACAGGAGAATCGCGATGAGCTCAATAATTAACCTTTTCCGAAATTCAAAAATAAAAAAATGAAAATAATTTTGTAACCCAAAAAACCTTTTAAATCAGAAATCTAGAGCAAATATAAAATGGACAGCAGCTCCCGCAACTACGCATGAGCCCCCTGTTAGTCAGCATTGCAGCCTTTTAAATGCTAAAATGCCCGCTTTCTTGATTAAGGCATTTACAACACAGGTAAGTTATTGAATATATTAGGTTTCTTAATAAAATGAAATCAGTATGGTACTGCTTAGTGTTATTTTGTTAGCACAAAGGTGATAAATAATAAGTGTTGTTAAATATTAAACACGTTTCAACGAGATCTTTTTCGAAGCGAGCATAATGACCGTAGCTTTAGTTTTTCCTGTTCAAAATAGGAATTAAAAGTCATTTAAATCAATATTTTTAATTAATGTCACATAGAAATATCAAGCAATAAAGAGCAGATTTTACCTTACGTTTACTTAGTAAGCTTTGGAAGTTAGAAAGTCTAATTAAGGGAGAAAAAGTTAATCACAAATATTTATAGGGCTCTAAACAAACTCTTTTATAAATAAATAAAAATACAATACAAGAGTCCCTCAGGCTTACCCCAGCAAAGCAAAATAACATATGGAGTAAGTGTGTAAAAACATACCTAAAAAATTTACCGAATTACATGGTCGTAATTCCTCCTTCAAACGCTAAATCAGCAAAGACTGAATGCGTACAAGTTTAGATGCGATGATATGGGAAGTTTGCAGCTAATAGCAATGGCTAGGGCCAAAGCGCTAAATGAGCAAAAACTGAATGCATATGAGTTAGATGCGATGTTATGGGAACGTTGCAAATAATAGCAAAAGCTTAGGACGAGGCAGATATTCGCGGTAAAGATCTCGATTTTACCCCTTTAAAGAATACATGTTTGTATGATTCATAAATGAATTTACAGGCATCCTCATGCCAAGCAACTGCAACAGTTAAATATAAATAATAAATATAAAGAACAAAATTAATCGTGGCATTGCCGTGTATTAAATATAAAGGGGATTCAATAATGAACATAGCTAAGACTGTGTTAGCAGTAGCGCTTGCAGCGCTATTAACTGGTTGTGACGATGACACTCTTCCATCAGAACCTCAAATTCCAGGAGAGCCACCTGAACAGGAAATACCACCTGTAGAGCCGCCAGAAGAAGAGGAGCCTCCGGTAGTAGTGCCACCGCCTGAAGAAGGAGAGCCAATTATTCCAGGTGAACCAGGTGTGCCAATATTGCCTCCTACCGATCCGGATGAACCAGGCGGGACTCCAATTGTTCCAAGTGAGCCAGATGTTCCACTTGAGCCACCAGAAGAACCAGAAGAGCCGGAAGAGCCGGAAGAACCGGAAGAGCCGGAAGAGCCGAATATCGATGTTATGCCGGATATAGATTTTGATAACCTGGAAGGTGTAATTCATCACGCTACATATGATAACTACTATGTAGGCGAGGAGTTAACAAAGGACAACTTTGTAGAGGATTTTGATAGCCATTGGACGTTATTAGACTCGCCATCATACATTCATGAGTTTG
>JBALXF010000152.1:0-268 GCA_036961085.1 Psychromonas sp. | reverse complement strand
ATGATCGTCACTATTTCTCTATCAGCTCTCGTGCAGGTAAATACCAAGACGGAATAGATCTTTATAAGAACTTAGATGGGTACGATGATATCTGGTATTCATACGAGCTTAGATTTCATAAAGACTTTGATTTTAAATGGGGTGGAAAGCTATCAGGTGTACGTGGTACTGGTTCTGGCAATGCTCAACCTAACGGATGTGATTGGAATTATTATAACAGCCCTAGAGACAACGGTTATAGTATGAGAACAATGTTCCGTGGTGCTGG
>JBALXF010000151.1:0-6929 GCA_036961085.1 Psychromonas sp. | reverse complement strand
GCAGTTGATTGAAGTGTGCGTGGTAGTGTCTTTAAGCTTTTTACAAAAAAATACCTGAGCCATCTACATAAGCATGTTAATTTTTATATAATTGATGCAGTTTAATATAGTCGTTAACCGCTTCAGGTACTAAATAGTCAATGCTGATGTCATTGTTTAATAATTGACGAATTTCACTTGAAGATATAGCTAATTGACTGGTGCTTTGAAAATAAATTTTACCGGCTTGAATATTATGTAAATCGTGTTTGTTGCTGGTTTGATGTGCATCTACCAGTGTTTGCACTTGCTCGTTAAATACACATTCCCAACCAGGTCTATGACTAATAATTAAATGGCAATAGGAGAGGATATCTTGCCATTGAAACCAAGTATCGAAACTTAATAGCGAGTCCATCCCCATAATGAAGCAAATTGGTGTATCGGGATATTGTTGTTTCAATTCTTTTAAGGTATTGGCAGTGTAGCTAGGTGTACTACGATTTAATTCACGTGTGTCGATACTCATTCTTGGTTGATTTCGCAGAGCTAATTGCACCATTTCACAACGCTGCTTTGGTTCACTGTGAATGACTGATTTGTGAGGTGAAATATAGTTGGGCATGAAAAAAAGTTGCTTGAGAGAAAGGGCTTCAGATATCTCTAGGGCAGGGCGCAGGTGCCCAAAGTGCACCGGATCAAAAGTACCGCCAAGAAAAGCGATAGCTTGTTGTTGAATATTTTTACTCATAAGTCCCTTATTTATGAATTCTTTTCAATTTTAGAAAAAGGAATAGCAGATCGCATCAAGTTTTAACCAATTATCATCACGATTTTCAACTTTAACTGAAATTTCCATTTCAGAACATAGTATAACTAGCCTTTCTAACTGCTCACTGTTGAGACGCGATAAAGCATCACTAATTAACTTTTGTTTGGCAGGCCAAAGTTTTGGCTGTTGTTGATTTAATAATATTGGTAGCGCTGTTTGATGGCTTTGATAGGAAAGCCTAAGTAGTTTTTGAATTTCACTATTTAGAGTAGCACTGAGTAACAACAGTTCCATTCCCTCTGCTTTTAATTGGTTTAATATTCTGGTTGCACGTACTTGATCACCGTCCAATAAGCTGTCTACCCATTGAAAAAGGCTAAAATGATTGTGGCTGGTAATACTTTGCTCAACTTGTTGAATACTGAGTTGTTGATTAGGGTATAACAAAGCCAGTTTTTCAAACTCTTGTTTAGCCGCTAATAAATTACCTTCAAAATGCAGACAAAGGTAATCCACGACTTCTTTACTGGCCTGCAGGTGCAAGCTTTTTAAGCGTTGAAAAATCCATTGAGGAAAACGGTGGGCAGGCGGCGCATTAGTCGCCACAAATATTCCTTGAGCTTCTAAGTTTTTAAACCAAACACTATTCATTTGCTGGTTATTCAGTTTTGCACCCTGCAAAATCAACAGAATATCTGGATTTAACAAAGGGGTGATTTCACGAATAAAAGCGGTGTTTTCTTTTGTAGTTTTAGATAAAGTTAATTCAATTATTTTTTTTTCAGAAAACAGAGAAAGACTCTGCATATGATTAAAAATTAAATCACTTTCGAATTTACCATCAAGACTAAAGCTAAATGTTTCGAGAAAGCCTTGTGTCCTAGCAACCTGCTGCATTTGATCTCTGGCTTCTAAGCTAAGTAAAGCCTCATCGCCAAAAATCAAACAACAACTAGGTATTTGACGGTTAATATGTTGTAACAACTGCTCAGGATAGATGCGCATTATTGGGTTTTATTCACTTCATGTTCCATAGTGATCATACTATTAAGAATATGCTCAGCAGCAACAGCACGTAATTCCGTGGTTAGTTGCTCCGCTTCTCGAGACTTAGCAAGTGCTTGAGATGGGTTATCTAAGAAATCTCGGTACAGGTTTACTCTAAATGATTGCGCTTGGTAACCTGGAGATTGCAGTGAATAGCGCACAACATAACCTAGTTCTGTTTCTGCGTTTTGTGCATTTACGTAAAGAGATACAACGCGTGAAGTACGTTGTTCAGCTTCTATTTTTAATGTTGCAGTATCTGCGTCTGCTAGGGTGGCTAATTCAATGCCAGCACCACGTAAACGAATTTTTACAAAGCGTGCTAATTCACCATTGGGATCACTAGATTGAAGGTAAATTTTAGGGAATTTCTCAACTAAGCCATCGTTGTGTTTGACATGAAAGCCACAGCCACTAAGAAATGCAAGAGAAACAAATAATACAATTATTTTTAGGTGGAAATTTTTCAGGGATAGGGTGTGCATATTATACCTGTGAAGTTGTTGAAATACCTGTCGATAAGGATATACCGACAGGTTAATTGTTACAAATTAATATATATTAATTAGCAACGATATTTAACAATTTACCTGGAACATAAATAATTTTACGAACCGTTTTACCATCAGTAAACTTCGTTACATTTTCATCTGTTAAACCTAATGCTTCAACAGTCTCTTTCGTTGCGTCAGCAGCAACGGTTAGCTTGCTACGTAATTTGCCGTTAACTTGAACAATGATCAGTTTTGAATCTTCGACTAGCGCCGATTCATCAACGCTTGGCCATTCTGCTGTTAATAAATCGCCTTTCTCACCTAATGCTTCAAATAACTCAGCACAAATATGTGGTGTGATAGGAGATAGTAATTTAACTACAGCAACTAATGCTTCTTGAATAATTGCACGATCTTGAGCATCAACTGTTGGTGCTTTAGTTACCTTATTCATTAACTCCATTACCGATGCGATAGCAGTGTTAAATGTTTGGCGGCGACCTAAATCATCTGTTACTTTTTTGATTGTCTTGTGTAGTTCACGACGTAGCATTTTTTGCTTGTCAGTATGTGATTTAATATCTAAATCGGCTACTTCACCTGCATTTACGTGCTCGTTTGCTACTTTCCATAAACGTTTAAGGAAACGTAATGAACCTTCAAGTGCTGAATCTGACCATTCAAGTGTTTGCTCTGCTGGGGCTGCAAACATCATGAATAAACGTACGCTGTCTGCGCCGTATTTATCAATCATTACCTGTGGATCAATACCATTGTTTTTTGATTTAGACATTTTACACATGCCATCAAATACAAGTGGCTGTCCGTTTTCCATCTTCGCGCTAAGTACTTTACCTTTTTCATCGGTTTCAGTAATTGCTTCCGTTGGAGATACCCAAATTTTACCGCCTTTCTCATCTTCATAGTAATAAGCATCAGCTAAAACCATACCTTGAGTAAGCAATTTTTTATAAGGTTCATCACAATCTACTAAACCAAAGTCACGCAATAGTTTGTGGAAGAAACGAGAATATAAAAGATGCAAGATAGCGTGTTCGATACCACCTATGTATTGATCAACAGGTAGCCAGTAGTTTGCTTTTGCAGGATCAAGCATTTGATCGTCACTTTGTGGCGAACAGTAACGAGCGTAGTACCAACTCGATTCCATGAAGGTATCAAAAGTATCTGTTTCGTGTGTCGCAGGTTGACCGTTATAGGTCGTTTTAGCCCACTCTAAATCTGCTTTGATTGGTGAAGTAATACCATTCATTTTAATATCTTCAGGAAGAACAACTGGTAGCTGATCTTCAGGAACAGCAACAACAGTACCATCTTCCAATGTTAATGTTGGGATTGGTGCGCCCCAGTAACGTTGACGAGAAACACCCCAGTCACGTAGACGGAAGTTAACTTGGCGTTTACCTTTGCTTTCGCTTTCTAATCTTGCTTCTACCGCATCAAATGCAGCAGTAAAGTCTAAGCCATCTAATTCAGCAAATACACCAGAATCAAAACAAACACCTTTCTCAGTGTAAGCGGCTTCTGATACATCAACGTCAGCATCGGCTGGTTTAATCACTGCTTTAATGTTTAAGCCGTATTCTTTAGCAAACTCGTAGTCTCGTTGATCATGTGCAGGTACAGACATAACAGCACCTGAGCCATAACCCATTAATACAAAGTTAGCAGTCCATACTGGTACTTCTTCACCAGTAATTGGGTGAATTGCTTTAACACCGGTATCAACGCCTTCTTTTGCCATTGTAGCAAGTTCAGCTTCAACTAATTTTTGGTTTTTACATTTATCGCTAAATGCAGCTAGTTCTGGGTTGTTTTTACCCGCTTCAAGTGCAATCGGATGTTGTGCAGCAACGGCAATGTAAGTAACACCCATTACGGTATCAGGACGAGTTGTGTAAACAGAGACTGTTTTACCAGTACCAACAACTTTAAAGTCCATCTCAATACCTTCTGAGCGTCCAATCCAGTTGCGTTGCATAGTACGTACTTGCTCTGGCCATTCATCAAGTTGGTCTAAATCGTCCAAAAGCTCTTGTGCATAAGCAGTAATTTTAATAAACCATTGTGGGATCTGTTTTTGTTCAATAATTGCGCCAGAACGCCAGCCACGACCATCAATTACTTGCTCATTTGCAAGTACTGTTTGGTCAACTGGATCCCAGTTTACTGTTGCCATTTTTTTATAAACTAAATCTTTTTCAAGCAATTTAGTGAAGAACCATTGTTCCCAACGATAATATTCAGGCTGACAAGTAGCCAATTCACGGCTCCAGTCATAGCCAAAACCTAGCTGTTTAAGCTGGGTTTTCATGTATTCAATATTTTCGTAAGTCCAACCTGCAGGTGCCGTATTATTTTTGATTGCTGCATTTTCAGCGGGTAAACCAAAGGCATCCCAACCCATTGGTTGCATTACATTTTTACCTTGCATACGTTGATAGCGTGAAACTACATCACCAATGGTGTAGTTACGCACGTGACCCATATGCAGCTTTCCACTTGGGTATGGGAACATTGATAGGCAGTAATACTTTTCTTTTGATGGATCTTCTGTCGCTTTGAATGATTGGTTGTCATCCCAATTTTGTTGGAATTTTTGTTCAATCTCTTTAGGATTATATAACTCTTGCATTTTAATTCTGCCTAGCAATGATAAATGAAATAATAATTAAGGTGTTAGGATACAGTAGCAAACACCTAGCAACAATAAATATGAGGTAGAAGAGCGCTTTTTCCTGATAACTAACAACGCATTTATCATATATAGTGGTTTATTTGTGCGAGTTGTGTGAATTATCAGCGAACAGTTTGTTTTTATTATATTAGTGCTTTACAAGTCGCACTTGAAGTCGCTATTATTCGCCTCGTTCCGGAGGGGTGGCAGAGCGGCTGAATGCACTGGTCTTGAAAACCAGCGAGGGTTAATAGCTCTCCGTCGGTTCAAATCCGACCTCCTCCGCCACATTAAATAAAAAACCCACTAATTTTAGTGGGTTTTTTATTATCTACAGTTTTATAATTAATTCCTATCTCTTAGCTCTACTTCCTGTAAATAAATAATTATTAGTTTAGTCAGATTTAGCTTTTTCATTATTTGAGAACCTATTCAAAATTATCCTATATAGATTTTATTTATTAATCCATTTCCCTATATCAAATAAATACTCTGCTATTATCAATGTCGTATATAAATTGAATAGGTAGTTATTCATGAATAAAAGATTTGAAGCATTGGATGCTTTTAGAGGGTTGTGCGCCTTATCTGTTGTGGTGTTTCATATGCGTTTAATTGATTCTATTACAGAGCTAGGCTTTTTTAGAGGGAGTTCAATTTTTGTAGAATTATTTTTTGTTCTAAGTGGATTTGTATTGACCCATGGATATGGTTTTAAAGAAAATCTTAATTTTAAGACGTTTATGAAAGCGAGATTTTTTAGGTTATACCCATTACACTTCTTTATGTTTGTTGTATTTATTGTTTTAGAGCTTGGTAAACTTTTTGCTTATAAGTTTGGCGGTTTTGTTTTTAACGAAGAGCCTTTCACTCACTCCTTTGCAATTAATGAAATGATACCAAATTTATTATTAATACAATCTTGGATACCATTTACCGATCCTCTAAGTTTTAATTACCCTTCCTGGAGTATTAGTATAGAGTTTTATATGTATGCTCTATTGTTCGTATCTATTGTGTTATTTAAGTCTAACCGAGTGATATCTTGGCTTATGCTTTCGTTAATAGCCTTCATCCTTATGTATTTAGATTCCGAATTATTAGTTCATGAAGTATTAAGCGGGCTTTCTTGCTTTTTTGGTGGTGCTTTTACTTACACTCTTTATAAAAAACTAGCCTACTTGAAACCATCGTATATTTTAGGGAGCGTTGTCGAAGTCATACTGATTATATGTGTCGTATTGATTGTTCAATCAAATGTTGAATATCGCTCTATTATTGCGCCATTTTTGTTCTTTTGTACCGTATTCTTTTTTGCTTTTGAGTCGGGAGTTTTTTCAAAATTATTAAAGATAAAACCATTACAATATGCGGGTAAGTTATCATATTCAATTTATATGACTCACGCTGCAATACTTTTTTGTTTGATATCTATTGCTATAGTTTTACAGAAAATCACAGGGATAGAAATGGCGCCTATGGTTGAAACAGACAGGTTTTTAAACTTTGGTAGTGGTCTGATAAATAATTCCATCATCATTTTTATACTTGCTATTGTTATCTATATTTCAAGTTTAACTTATAAATATGTAGAACTTTATGGTCAAAAATTAAATATCAAAAATCAAAAATCAAAAAATAAAAATCAAAATCAAATAAAAAATAACGCTCCTATTTAGTGCAGAGTAATTTATTTCTTTGTACTTTTTAGCTGGTTTCTTTTTAAACTAGGAGTTAGATAAGTTAATTGCGGTTAACTTGGTGATTCAATGTTTAAAATATCCTCTAACTTCATTTGTTGTAAGTTATTTTAACAATATATCGTAATCATAAAAAAGCTTCTCATATGAGAAGCTTTTTTCGTTTAAAGCATTTAATTATTTCATTCATTAATAAAGTTACTATCTTAGTGCCACGCTCAAATATCAGATAATTAATC
>JBALXF010000150.1:0-6930 GCA_036961085.1 Psychromonas sp. | reverse complement strand
TCAAGTGCACCCGAAGAATTTTGGTCACAGCTACTTAATAAACAAGATAATAGAGATCAGATCACTGCCGCTGAAATGGGCGTCGATCCGGCTAAATATTTTGGTAACAAGGGTGATACAGATAAATTTTATTGTATGTATGGCGGTTATATTCGTAATTTTGAATTTGATCCAAGCCCTTATGCAACACAAGGTTTAGCAGCAAACTATTTAAATAGGTTAGATGACCTTAATAAATGGGGACTATACGTTACTCAGCAAGCATTAGCCGATGCCGGTTATTGGGGCAGTGAAAAACTGCAAAACTGTGGTTTGATTTTAGGTAATTTATCTTTCCCTACTAAATCTTCAAACCACCTATTTTTACCT
Source organism: Psychromonas sp. (assembly GCA_036961085.1). Taxonomy (GTDB): domain Bacteria; phylum Pseudomonadota; class Gammaproteobacteria; order Enterobacterales; family Psychromonadaceae; genus Psychromonas. Next base: position 6,561 of record JBALXF010000150.1, on the reverse strand, counting down.
TTGTATCACCACGTGGTTGAAAATGCGCTACAGCAATTAACCTCGACTAGTTTTGCACTTAGTAACTTTAGCCAAGCGAAGCAAGTTGAAGCGGACAATGCATTAATTGCCGGTTACCCATCAGCTTTGTTATCAAAAGCAGCTGGGCTAGGCGGTAGTTCGTTTTCGTTAGATGCGGCATGTGCTTCTTCGTGTTACAGCGTTAAATTGGCTTGTGATTATTTACATACGGGTAAAGCAGACATGATGCTTGCGGGTGCAGTTTCTGCGGCAGATCCCTTGTTTGTAAATATGGGGTTCTCAATTTTCCAAGCTTTCCCTGCAAACAATACCCATGCACCCTTTGATAATAACTCGCAAGGGCTCTTTGCAGCGCAAGGCGCTGGCATGATGGTGTTAAAACGCCATAGTGATGCATTGCGTGATGGCGATAAAATACATGCAGTGATCAAAGGCGGCGCGCTGTCTAATGATGGTAAAGGTGAATTTGTATTAAGCCCGAACAGTAAAGGGCAAGTGTTAGCCTATGAACGTGCTTATCATGATGCACAAGTAAGTCCGGCAGATGTCGATTACATTGAATGTCATGCAACAGGAACACCAAAAGGAGACAAAGTTGAATTGAGTTCAATGGAAACCTTCTTTAATAAATATGAAAATAAACCGTTATTAAGCTCAGCAAAATCAAACCTTGGTCATTTGCTAACAGCGGCAGGTATGCCGGGCATGACCAAAGCGATTTGGGCTTTAAATGAAGGTCTAATTCCTGCGACAATCAGCTTAAAAGATCCAATCACTTCTAAAAATGGTTATTTTGCAGCTCAGCAGATACCCACTGAAACAACACCTTGGCCGGTAAGTGGTGATAAACCACGTACCGCAGGTGTCAGTGTATTTGGTTTTGGTGGCAGTAATGCACACCTAGTGATGCAACCAGGTAATACACCCCTTAATTATATTGCTGAAGTTGCCAAACCACGAGAGCCACTGGCGATTGTGGGCATGGACTGTTTGTTTGGTAGCGCAGAAAACTTAGATGCTTATTCTGAGTTGTTAACAACGCAACAAACCACTTTCCGTGAATTACCAAAAAATCGTTGGAAAGGCATAGATACAGACTCGCAAGTTAAGCAAACCTTAGGTTTAAGTAAAGCACCTAAGGGCGGCTATGTTGAAAACTTCGATATCGATTTTTTACGCTTCAAAGTGCCACCAAACGAGCAAGACAGCTTGATCCCACAGCAACTTATGATGATGAAAGTGGCTGATAATGCGGCGAAAGATGCTGGTTTAGTGGAAGGTACAAACGTTGCAGTGTTAGTTGCGATGGGCGTTGAACTGGATTTACATCAATATCGTGGTCGCGTTAATTTACAAACACAAATTGAGCAAAGCCTGCAACAACAAGGCATTCAATTAACGGCTGAGCAGCAGCAACAGCTAATTGATATCAGTAAACAAAGCATCGGAGACGCTGCGCAATTAAACCAATATACCAGCTTCATCGGTAATATTATGGCGTCGCGTATTTCAGCATTATGGGATTTCTCAGGCCCAGCGTTTACGGTTTCGAGTGAAGAGAACTCGGTATATCGCTGTGTTGAGTTAGCGGAAAACTTGTTCCAAACTTCTGATGTTGAAGCTGTGATTATTGCCAGTGTTGATTTAGCGGGCTCATTAGAAAACATTAGTTTACGCCAACGTTATGGTGCGGTTTCTCAAGACGCAACAAACAAACCCAATCTACTAGATTCACAACAGTGGCTAGTCGGCGAGGGTGCGGGGGCATTTGTCGTTAAACCTGAATCTCAGGTGAATGCAGAATCTGCGCAAACTAATCGTATCTATGCAACCATTGATGGATTAAGCTTTGCAACAGGTAGTGATGCTAACGCGATTGAACAAGCAGCTAATAAAGCCTGTCTGTTAGCAAATATAAGCTCTCAACAAATCAACAATGTTGAAGCGTTTGCAAGTGGTTTTAGTTTAGATAATCAAGCTGAAAAATCGGCATTTAATAAACTATATCCGCATTGCCCAATTGATAGTGCAAAACGTCAGATCGGTCATTTATTTAATGCATCGGGAATGGCAAGTATTATCAAAACGGCCTTATTACTAGATAAAGTGTCATTAGATAAAGCCGTAGCCGGTCAAAAAAGTGCAATTAACGGTCTAGGTAAAGATCTAAACTGTGCGCATTTGATTCTATCTTCATCTGCAAATGCACATCAAACTGCAGCGACTGATTCAGTAACGGGACAAGCAGCTAAACCAAAATTGTCGCTAGTTAAAACCATCGAACTAGGTGGCATTAATATTCATTATTCAATTTTAGAGCATGCAAGCAATCCTTTGTTTGCTTCTATTAGAAAGCAAATAGCGGGTAAAACCATACCAACTATTAGCGACCCGGTATCATTAGTACCATTAAAAATTGTTGAGCAAGAGAAGACAAGGGTTGATTCATCAATACCGGAATTAACAACAAGCAAAACGTCTTTGAAACCTGTTAATCGAGCTAGCTTAGCAACGCCTAAGCAAGCTATTACCAATCAACCTATAACCAAGCAACCTATTACCAAGCAAACAATGACTAACATTAGTCATGCTGGAGTGAATGTGAAAAGTAAAACAAGCCAAGAAATTTTTCAGCAAACCAATACCCATAAAGCGTTTATCCGCTCACGTCATGCTGCTGAACAAGAAATTTCAAAAATGATCAAATTGCAGGCGCAAGTTGCATCAGGTGCGCCAGTAGCAGTTGAAATCAAATCAAGTCTTGATCTAAATGCACAACCTATCACGCAGCCTATTACGAATCCAAGTAACCTTACAGTAAATGAAACGTCATATACTGAGACAGCTGTTTTACCAACTCAAGACGCTGACAGCGGTTTTGCCATAAAAGGTGCTGTTGGTTACAACTACCCATCATTACCGTTAGTAGAACGTTACAACCAGCCTGAAAACATTATCTATGATACTGCTGATTTGGTTGAGTTTGCCGAAGGTGATATTGCCAAAGTATTTGGTAGTGAATATGCGGTTATAGATAACTATGCACGTCGCGTACGTTTACCAACCACAGATTACTTATTGGTAACACGTGTCACAGACCTTGATGCGACTATTAACGAATACAAAAAATCGTACATGGCAACAGAATACGATATTCCGACTGATGCACCATTCTTGATTGATGGACAAATTCCTTGGTCAGTTTCTGTAGAATCTGGTCAATGTGATTTAATGCTTATCTCATACATAGGTATCGACTTTAGCAATAAAAGTGAACGTGTATACCGTCTGCTTGATTGTGAATTAACCTTCTTAGAAGAGATGGCATTTGGTGGTGAAACACTACGTTATGAAATCCATATCGATTCCTACGCTAAAAATGGCGAGCAACTATTATTCTTCTTCCATTACGATTGTTTTGTAGGTGATAAAAAAGTATTAATCATGCGTAATGGTTGTGCTGGTTTCTTTACCGACGAAGAACTTGCTGATGGTAAAGGTGTTATCCATAACGACAAAGATAAAGCTGAATTTAAGAACGCTAAAAAATCTTATTTCAAACCTCTGATTGTAAATAATCGTAATGAATACGGCTATCAAGATATGATGAAGTTAGTCAATGGCGATATCACAGGTTGTTTTGGACCTGAATATGACCAACAAGGTCGTAACCCTTCATTGAAATTCTCATCAGAGAAATTCTTAATGATTGAGCGCATCACTAAAGTTGATCCGCAGGGCGGTCATTGGGGCTTAGGTCTATTAGAAGGTCAAAAAGATTTAGAACCTGATCATTGGTATTTCCCTTGTCACTTTCAAGGTGATCAAGTGATGGCTGGTTCATTAATGTCTGAAGGTTGCGGGCAAATGGCGATGTTCTTTATGCTTTATTTAGGCATGAACGTTAACGTCAATAACGCGCGTTTCCAGCCATTATCAGGACAATCACAAACAGTGCGTTGTCGTGGCCAAGTTAAACCACAATCGAATACGCTAACTTATCGCATGGAAGTCACTGAAATGGGCATGTCACCACGTCCATTCATCAAAGCTAATATCGATATCATTCTTGATGGTAAAGTGGTTGTTGATTTCAAAAACCTATGTGTGGAAATCAAAGAGCAAGATGCTAATTCACCTTACCCGGTGACATTGCCAAGCAATGTAGTGCAAACAACAAGTTCAGTGAGCGCGTCAGTTGATTCGGCATTAACTCATTTAGAAACGCATGTTGAAAATATCGACAGTGATAGTGTGCAGCAAATCAACGCTGAGTTGTTGGTTGATGAACGTGGTGTTACACCGTTCAAACATGCACATCGTCCGTTAATGCGTGTTGAGTCTGATTTAGCTGCACACCGTGAGAAAGGTGTTATTCCAATTCAGCATTTTGAAGCGCCTATGATTGAAGGTCAAAATCGAGTGCCAAACCAAGCACCGTTTACACCTTGGCATATGTTTGAATTTGCAACGGGTAACATCTCTAAATGTTTTGGTCCTGATTTTGATGTTTATAAAGGTCGTATTCCACCGCGAACTCCTTGTGGTGATTTACAGGTAGTAACACAAGTTGTCGAAGTAAAAGGTAAACGTTTAGATCTTAAAAATCCATCTAGCTGTATTGCTGAATATTACGTGCCAGAAGATGCGTGGTACTTCACTAAAAATAGCCATGAAAATTGGATGCCATATTCATTAATCATGGAAATTGCATTACAGCCAAATGGCTTTATTTCTGGTTACATGGGCACAACCCTTAAATACCCAGAAAAAGATCTGTTTTTCCGTAACCTTGATGGCAGCGGTAAGCTATTAAAACAAATAGATCTTCGTGGTAAAACGATCGTTAATAAATCAGTGCTAGTGAGCACAAGTATGGCGGGTGGTGCAATTATCCAAAGTTTTACCTTTGACTTATTAGTTGATGGCGAAACCTTCTACAAAGGTAATGCGGTATTTGGTTACTTCAGTGCTGAATCGTTAACTAACCAATTGGGTATTGATAACGGTAAAGTGACTCACGCATGGTTTGTTGATAATAAAACACCAGTTGCTCAAATTGAAAAATTTGATCTGACTAATAAACAACTGTCGTTCTTCCAAGTGCCAACGGGTCAACCACATTACCGTCTAGCGGGCGGACAAATGAACTTTGTTGATACTGTATCTATTGTCGAAGGCGGCGGTAAAGCTGATTTAGCATATATCTACGGTGAACGAACTATTGATGCAAGTGATTGGTTCTTCCGTTATCATTTCCATCAAGATCCAGTAATGCCTGGTTCATTAGGTGTGGAAGCAATTATTGAACTATTGCAAACCTATGCTTTGAAAAATGACCTAGGAGCTGGCTTTACTAACCCGCGTTTTGTGGCGCCATTAACCAATGTTATTTGGAAGTACCGTGGCCAGATCACGCCGCTTAATAAGCAGATGACACTCGATGTTCACATTACTGATATTATACGTGAGCAAGGCGAAGTGCGTTTAGTGGGTGATGCAAATCTATCTAAAGATGGTCTACGTATTTACGAAGTGAAGAACATTGTACTTAGTATTGTAGAAGCTTAGTTACCTTAACTGGAATAAAGCTTCAAAAGCATTTAACCACGAAGAACACTAAAGACACGAAGCAAAGGTAAGCCCATATTGTTAGGGTCTTCGTGTTCTCTGTGTAGCGAAGCGTCTTAGTGGTTATATTTTGTATGTTTTTACTTGAAGCTTTAAAAAACAATAAACCACGAAGAACATTAAGGGCACGAAGGTTAAAGATTCAACCTATTTTGTTAAGGTTTCCTTAGTTAACTCGGTGTAGCGAAGCATCTTCGTGGTTACAGTTTATGTTTTAGTTATTTAATTGCGCGACTTAATCATGCTATCAAATACCGTGACTGTGTTGTAATTCAGTCAGTAGCCCATTGTTTCTATGGTTATATTTTTTATTGGTCTACGAAATTACAATACAATAAATCAACAATAATAAATTAAATAAGGTTAAGCAGAATAGCTTGTCAATTCCGGTTGTTTGTTTTGCCTTTAAACGCAGGTTTTCCTGCATTGTTTAGGAATAAATATGTCAGTGTTAAGTTTACATCATCAACAACAAATTGATTGGTCATGGAAAGTAAAAAGTGGCGACGTGAATAGTGATATCGTAGCTATAAAAGCGGGTTTGCGCGATATACAAAAGCCAGTTTATATTGCACAAAATGGTGCGGGTTTAGGCATTAGCCACAACACTTCTGCGCAAGGTAGTGAATCTGTTTTAGCATTTGCTCAAGCGTTAAACCCAGAAGATTTAGGTGATCTTGCATTTAGAGAAGCCTACGGCGTTAAATATGCTTACCACGGCGGCGCAATGGCGAATGGTATTGCATCGGTTGAGTTGGTGGTTGCACTCGGTAAAGCGGGTTTCTTATGTTCATTTGGTGCGGCGGGTCTGGTACCTGATTTAATTGAATCTTCAATTAAACGCATCCAAGCTGAATTACCTAATGGCCCGTATGCGGTTAACTTGATTCATGCTCCAGCTGAAGAAGC
>JBALXF010000014.1:0-17108 GCA_036961085.1 Psychromonas sp. | reverse complement strand
CTGAGTTGGATCTCTCTTACACTAAAATTATCGCGCCAATTACAGGCCGTATTGGTCGTACTCAAGTAAGTATCGGAGACTTAATTACAGCAAATACTGTTGAACTTGCCACTCTGGTTCAATTAGATCCTATCTGGGTAAATTTTCAAATATCGGAAAAAGTTTTAATGAAAGCCCGTAATGAATTTAGTTCCGATAAAACCCCTGTTACCTATCACGATTTAGTTGTCACACTACATTTTAGTGAAACACTTGATTATAAAGAACTAGGTAGAATCGATTTTGTTGATAATCGAGTCGATCAAAGTACTGGTACATTAGCCATTCGAGCCATTTTTGTTAACCCCGATAAAGTATTACTGCCAGGCCAATACACAAACTTTTCGATCACTCTGCCAGAAACTGAATCAATGTTATTAATTTCACAGTCTTCAGTACAAGAGGAGCAACAAGGTCGCTTTGTTTTAGTGGTTAATGAACAAAATATTGTTGAAAAACGCATGGTCACCTTAGGTGATCGATATGGCATAAATTGGGCCGTAATAGATGGTGTAGACGAAGGTGATAAAGTAATCGTAGCAGGTTTGCAAAAAGTACGGGTAGGCATTGAAGTAAAAGGCACAGAGCAAACTGACAAAGCTTTTGAGAAAAAAGCTTCTTCATCTGATAGCGAATAGGAGGATTTATGATCAGTAAGTTCTTTATACATCGCCCTAAATTTGCCTTTGTAATTTCGATTATTTTAACCATATCCGGTTTATTATCAATCCCTATGCTTTCCGTTGCAGAGTTTCCTGAGATTGCACCTCCTCAAATTAGTGTTTCCACTAGCTACAGGGGGGCAAATGCTGAAACCGTAAAAGCAACCATAGCGCAAGCCATAGAATCATCGGTAAATGGTGTTGAAGATATGCTTTACATGTCTTCAAGTAGCGCTAATGACGGTAGTTATTCACTTAATATTACATTCGCTGTGGGTACTGATGCGGATATGGCGCAAGTTAATGTGCAGAACCGAGTCACTAAGTCCATGGCAAAGTTACCGTCAGAAGTGCAGCAAGCAGGCGTTTCTGTGGATAAAGTTTCACCCAATATGTTATTGGTTGCCAATCTAAATTCACCCGATGAAAGTTTTGACTCTTTATTCCTAACTAATTATGCAAATATAAATATAAAAGATTCACTGGCGCGCCAACCAGGTGTTTCAAAAGTGCAAATCATTGGTGCAATGGATTATGCCATGCGAATTTGGCTTAATCCGAACCGTATGGCCAACTTATCTGTCACCACAGAAGATGTTATAGCGTCAATCAGAGAGCAAAATATTCAAGTAGCAGCAGGCCGAATTGGTGCTTCTCCTAGTTCAAAAGATCAACGTTTTCAATATACATTGCAAACAAGAGGACGTTTTCAAACCCCTGAAGAATTTTCTGAAATAATGATCCGTGCTAATCCTGATGGTTCAAAAATATTTTTACAAGATGTTGCTCGTATTGAACTAGGTTCTTCAAGTTATGATGCTGAGGGTAAATTCAATCAAAAACCGTCGGCAATCATTGCCGTTTATCAATCTCCTGGTGCAAATGCTTTAGATGTTGCAGAGTCTATAAAAGAAGAGATCGCACGTTTATCAGTTAACTTCCCTAAAGGTATCGAAGCTGTCGTTGCTTACGATACAACTGAAGCCGTTAGTGCCTCGATTGCCGAGGTAACTGAAACCCTGTTTATTGCGATTGGCTTAGTAATTCTTATTGTATTTTTGTTTTTACAAGATTTTCGATCAACGCTTATTCCAGCGATAGCTATTCCAGTCTCATTAATTGGTACCTTTGCATTTATGCTCGCCATTGGCATGAGTATTAATACCATTTCATTATTCGCTCTGGTGCTCGCCATTGGTATTGTTGTTGATGACGCTATCGTTGTAATTGAGAATGTTACCCGATTAATGCAAGACGAGGGCCTATCACCTGTTGATGCAACAGAAAAAGCAATGCAAGAAGTTACCGGTCCTATTATTGCTACCACACTAGTGCTACTTGCTGTATTTGCCCCAACAGCAGTAATGCCAGGTATTACTGGGCAAATGTACGCGCAATTCTCCATCACTATCTGTATTGCGGTACTTATTTCCTCTGTAAATGCACTGACATTGAGTCCAGCATTAGCTGCGACCGTTTTAAAAATGCCTAAGCAACACACTAAAGGCTTTCACTACCAATTTAATCGCTTGTTCGACAAATTAACAGAAAAGTATAGCGCCTTGGTCAGTAAATTAGTGCGTAGGTTATTGTTAGTTGGCTTAGCTTTTACTGCATTAATGGTCGCTTTAGCTGTCCTCGCAATCAATACACCTTCAGGGTTTATTCCATTAGAAGATAAAAAATCATTTATGGTGGATATCCAATTGCCAGATGGTGCTTCTCTTAATCGTACTGAAATCGTTTTAGAAGAGTTAGTTCAAATGACACTTGATGAGCCAGGTGTTGCCGATGTGATTCATGTCAGTGGTTTTAGTATTATGACCGGATCCGTCGCATCTAATGGCGGCTTATTAATTGTCACTTTAGACAACTGGGAAGATCGCCCACAAAAAGATATGCATCAAAATGCAATTATTGCTCGTATCCAAGCTAAATATAATACCCTTCCAAGCGCTAAAGTAATGGCTTTTGCCCTACCCTCAATCCCGGGTTTAGGATCTACCAGTGGTTTATCGTTTGTATTACAAGATACGCAGGGTCGATCCCCAGAAGAGTTATCTCAGGTAATGGGCGCATTTATATTAAACCTTAATAGCCTCCCTGAAGTCGCGTATTCATTTAGTAATTTTAGATCGAATGTGCCACAAATGTATGTCGATATTAATCGTAAAAAAGCTAAAGACTTAGGTGTTCCACTGTCAGTTATATTTAATACCTTGCAAACACATTTAGGCGGCTTTTACGTCAATGACTTTAACCGTTTCGGCAAAGTTTTTAATGTCATGGTGCAAGCAGATAGTGAGTTCCGAGACAGTCAACGAGATATTAACCACTTTTATGTTCGTACTAAAAATAATGAAATGTTACCACTGGCTACCTTGGTTGAAATTACGCCAATACTAGGTCCTGAATCGGTAAAACAATACAATTTATATAATTCTACCGACATAAACATCTTTCCTGCTGAAGGTTATAGTACCGGTGAAGCTATTGCGGCCGTTGAACGCGCTGTAGCAGAGCTACCCTCAGGTTATAGTTATGAATGGACAGGGCAAACCTTCCAAGAATTAATAGCGGGTAATTTAGCCCCATTGATTTTTGCTTTAGCGTTTCTATTTACCTACCTATTTTTAGTTGCCCAATATGAAAGTTGGACTATTCCTCTTGCGGTAATGCTGTCGGTTCCATTGGCAATATTTGGGGCATTTACTTATCTTTATATAATGGGAATGGAACTTAATTTATATGCTCAAATTGGCTTGGTTTTACTAATCGGTTTAGCTAGTAAAAGTGCCATCTTGATTGTCGAGTTTGCAAAAGAGTTACGAGAATCCGGTAAATCTACGATAGAAGCAGCAGTTGAAGCCGGTAAACTCCGTTTTCGTGCTGTATTAATGACAGGATTGTCCTTTGTACTTGGGGTTCTTCCGTTAATATTTGCTTCGGGTGCAGGCGCGGAAAGTCGAAAATCTTTGGGTTATGCCGTATTAGGAGGCATGGTTGCATCGGTCATTCTAGCCACCATTTTAGTGCCGGTTTTTTATACCATGATGCAAACTATGCGTGAAAAAGCAAAAGGGAGTAGTAAAGAGGTTTCCCAACAAAAACAGAGTTCGTTGGATAAACCGCAATAATTAAAATTATGTTTCATAACCGCACTCACCTCAATGGCTAGTGTGGTTATGACGTTTCTTTAAACAAAATTGTTAATTAAATTCAGTCACTTTTTCTAATTCATAAAAAGATTCTGTAATGGTATCTAATTTATCATCTAACAAGGCTCTCGCATCATTTAAGCCTTGATTGTAATAATACCCGCCGACCTTTTCACTGAAAAAATCCAATAAAAATTCTGCATCAAAATCACCAATCTCTTGGTGTAACTCATTATCAAAATATTTCTGAATTTGCTGAACTAAAGCTTGTTTTTGTTCCCTGGTAAATTTGATTTCTGCCATAAAAAACGCCTTATTTTAAATAAGATTTTATAATTAACTTAAATTGGTGATCATAATTTCTGGTAAGGCGACATTTAAATCACGATATAAATTGATCGATAAGGTTTCCGCTAAACTTAAGAAAGGCGTGATTAATTCATTTTGCTCTCCCTTAATAACAGTTGGAGTGCCTTGATCGGTATCTTCACGGTATTTGATATGTAAAGGTAATGCACCTAAGAAGGGAATTTCAAACTGTTCCGCTAGTTTTTTACCGCCACCCGTGCCAAATATCGCCTCTTCATGACCACATTGGCTACAAGAATACATACTCATGTTTTCAATAATTCCGGCAACATTGATATCCACTTTGTTAAACATAGTGATACCTTTTTTTGCGTCTACTAAGGCAACATCTTGTGGTGTGGTAACGACTAGCGCACTCGTTGTAGGCACGTTTTGCGACATAGTCAATTGAATGTCTCCTGTGCCCGGGGGCATATCGACAACTAAATAATCCAAGTTAGGCCAAGCTGTTTCATTTAATACTTGCGCTAATGCTTTGCTTGCCATAGGACCGCGCCAGATCATTGCATCTTCTTCTTTTACTAAAAAACCAATACTATTACAAACAACGCCATGGGCTTCGACTGGTTGCATTAATTTACCATCGGCAGTAGTGGGTTGAGCCCCTTTAACGCCAAGCATAGTGGGTATTGATGGGCCGTAAATGTCTGCATCTAAGATACCGACCTTGGCGCCATTTTCAGATAGTGCCAGTGCTAAATTAACACTTACGGTCGACTTACCAACACCACCTTTTCCTGAGGCAACAACGATAATATTTTTGATGTTAGGTAAATTAGTTTTGCTTGAATCCTTTTGTAGGGCTGCAACATTATGAGTCACTTGCCACGAAACTGGTTTGCCGAAAAGAGCACTTAGTTGTGCTTCACAATCAACTTGTAACTGCATCAGCCAAATTGGCGCATAGAAAGGTAATATGATTTTAATAGATGCACTTTTTTCATCCACTATGATCGCTTTATTTTGATTTAGTTTACTGATTACATTTGCTGTATCAGCTGTGCTTAAACAATTTATAATTTGTTCTGATAAATTTTTCTTTTTAAAAAACATAACCGCCCTCTTTTTATCCCTGCGAAACTTCCTATTCTTATACTCGCAGTTTAACAAAACCCTCCTTTATTTCATCCACAATTAAATAAGCTTTTCCGAAGCCGATTTAACAGTGGGATCTGAACCGTTTTTTGGGTAGAATTGTGCGCTGAAATCTTTGCTTCGATAATAGGAATAATAAATAAAATGGCAAACCAACAACGTAAAATACTTGTTACCTGCGCACTGCCTTATGCCAATGGTCCAATCCATTTAGGTCACATGCTTGAGCATGTCCAAGCAGACATCTGGGTTCGTTTCCAGCGTTTACGTGGTAATCAAACACATTTTATTTGTGCCGATGACGCTCATGGCACACCTATCATGCTTAAAGCACAAGAAATGGGTATTAAACCAGAAGAGATGATTGCCGATATTAAAGCCTCTCACGAAAGTGATTTCTCAAGGTTTGATATCAGCTTTGATAATTACCACAGTACGCATTCAGAAGAAAATAAAGTACTGTCATCGCAAATTTATATCGCCCTTCGCGATAATGGTTTCATTGCTACAAAAACAATCTCACAGTTATTTGATCCTGAAAAAGAGATGTTTTTACCTGATCGTTTTGTAAAAGGTACTTGCCCAAAATGTAAATCAGAAGATCAATACGGCGATAACTGTGATGTTTGCGGTGCAACTTACAGCCCGACTGAAATGATTAATCCAAAATCAGCGGTATCTGGTGCAACACCAATCATGAAAGATACAGAGCACTTTTTCTTCGATCTTCCACAATTTGAAGACATGTTAAAAGTCTGGACTAAATCAGGTGCCCTACAAACTGAGATGGCTAACAAAGTTGGCGAATGGTTTGAGCATGGTTTAAAACAATGGGACATTACACGTGATGCACCTTATTTTGGCTTTGAAATTCCTGATGCACCAGGTAAATTCTTCTATGTATGGCTAGATGCGCCAATCGGTTATATGGGTAGCTTTAAAAACCTATGTGATAGAACAGAGAACCTTAATTTTGATGAATACTGGAAAAAAGACAGTACAACAGAGCTTTACCACTTCATCGGCAAAGACATCGTTAACTTCCACAGTCTATTCTGGCCAGCTGTTTTAGAAGGCTCTGGTTTCCGTCAGCCAACAGCGGTAAACGTGCACGGTTACGTGACTGTGAATGGCGCTAAAATGTCTAAATCAAAAGGTACTTTCATTAAAGCTAGTACTTATCTTGATAACTTAGATCCTGAGTGTCTGCGTTATTACTATGCTGCAAAATTAACTAACCGTATCGATGACTTAGATCTTAACCTTGAAGATTTCACTCAGCGTGTAAATTCTGATGTGGTTAATAAATTGGTTAACTTAGCTTCACGTACAGCTGGTTTCATCGCTAAAAAATACGATGGTCAATTGTCTACTACAGTTTCTGAAACTGAGTTATATCAATCGTTTATTGATGCTGGTGACAGTATTGCTGAACTATTTGAAAAACGCGATTTTGCACGTGCTATTCGAGAAATCATGGCATTAGCTGACATCGCCAATAAATACATTGATGAAAAAGCACCATGGGCATTAGCAAAACAAGAAGGTACTGAAGTAGAAGTACAAGATATCTGTTCTATGGGTATCAACTTGTTCCGTGTATTGATGACTTACTTGAAACCAGTTATGCCTAAATTAACGGCACGTAGTGAAGACTTCTTAAATGAAACACTGGATTGGGGAATCATTAAAACACCACTAGCTGGTCATAAGATTAATAAGTTTAAGGCATTATTCCAACGCATTGATCCTAAACATGTAGCGGCTATGGTTGAAGCTTCTAAAGATAGCATCGAAGCTGATAATGCTGCAAAAGCGGCAAAAGTAGCAGCTGAACTTGAAGCAGCTAAATCAGAACTTGATAAAGAGCCTTTAGAGCCTGAAATTGATTTTGATACTTTTGCTAAAACTGATTTACGTGTTGCATTGATTGCTAAAGCTGAACATGTACCAAAAGCAAATAAATTGCTTAAACTGACTTTAGATTTAGGTGGTGAAACTCGTACAGTATTTGCAGGTATTAAATCAGCTTATACACCTGAAGAGTTAGAAGGTAAATTAACGGTTATGGTGGCAAACCTTGCGCCTCGTCAAATGAAGTTTGGTTTATCGGAAGGAATGGTATTAGCAGCAGGTCCAGGTGGAAAAGAAATTCATATCTTAAACCCTGATGATGGTGCAAAACCAGGTCAACGAATCATGTAAATTAGCTTAGGGTTTGTGATTTAACTCTTCAGCCCCTTAGTCAATATTAGATTTAAAGCCCCAAGTTAATAACTTAACTTGGGGCTTTTTATTTGCGCTTTTACTCGCCATTAATAATGCTGTTCTTGCTGAAAGTACAATACTGATGAGCTAGCTAAACACAAGCGATGAAATAAAACAGACAGTCTGTTTTAGCGATAAATGGATTAGTTGTCACCATAAATACTTTAAGCGGGTGACGTGGATAAAGCTTGCCATTGTGCGCTTTAAAAAACTCATGCAAACGTTCCTTTCCTAAATAATCCTTTGCGCTAAGTGCAGTAATCCCCGCGGGTCCTAAATAGCCTATCGATTCATCTTTAGTGAGCATGCCATAGTTAAACTTATCCGCTTGCTCAGGTAACGTGATCGCTGCGTTATGATTTTGTTCTGGATAATAAGCCACCTCTGCTTGCCCTTGCGTCTCTAATCGAATCGGATTACGGTAAATATTAACTGGGTAGTCTTCATTTTCTTCCCCCATTACATACTCACTGGATAAATATCTGAATAAGCCCTCATCAGCAATAATCTGTGAGGATGTATCCTGTGCACCACCGCACTCTATGGTAATAACGGTCAATCCGTCTTTTTCACTGATCTCCATCAACGCACCTATACGTAAGTCACTAACAATCAAATCATTACTAAAAAGAGAAGCTAAAGCGACATGCCTTTGATCCTCAATAATAGCGACAGCAAAAGCGGGACCTGAGCCCGATGTATTATGGATATCGAGTAAACATTCTGGATTAACTTGCGTAATTAAACTTAATATCGCGTTGGCAACATGTCCTTCGTGATCATCAAAGGGGGGACTAAAGCAACGGTTTAAATCACGTTTACCCTCTAACATGCGCTGCGAGAAAAAGGGGGGTGTCATTGCCGCTTCTACTGAGGCAATGATGAATAAGGTATCTACTAAGGGCGTTTGTTTGGATTTCAAATATTTAAATACAGCTTTAACGCCTGAGGGTTCATTACCATGTAATAAAGTACATACTGCACGAGTGCGAGTAGAGTCATCTCCTTTTAATAAAATGGCACTGGCTTTTCCTAAATAGTTTAAGAAGTCCTCAACAGTGCCACCCAAATCATCGGGATTGGGATTTTCCATGTAGTTAAGGAATGCCGACTGTGTGTTAAAATGATTCAAATTTTCTGACTCCATTCATGGACAGGTAAACCACTCTGATACTGCTTGTAATAATACTCAACAAGTAGTGATAATGCGCTTTTACGATCCTCAATTTTCATCAGTTTATCTAACATATTAATTTGCCACTGCGCACCATTAACCTGAGACTCTAAGCCTCCTTTAATAACAATCATCTGTGCTCTTATCTCACCATCATCGACACTCAGTTCATGTAAGCCCTGTTCGGCAATACCAATAAGGCTATAAATAATGTCTATAACAGATCGTTCTTCGAGTTTTCCTGTTAACCTATTTGGCCAAAATAATTTTGCCTGTAAGCCAAACTTTGCAGCGCGATAAAAATTTTTTTCTGCGTAATGAAAGGGAAGCCCTGGCAACATAGTCGTTAGATATTTTTGTAGCCCCTGAATCAAACCACTCATAAGTGCTGCCGTCGCCATCATATTAGCTGTTGTAGGGCCAGCTGGTAGCGCACGTAATTCAATACGCAGATGACCATCATCATTAGGATCGTAAATAGGACGGTTCCAAGACCAAATACTACCTTGGTGCATTGTTAACTCACTTAATGAAGGCGTTTCCCCCTTATTTAATTGCTCAAAGGGATCAACACCTGAACAAATTGGAATAAGGGGTTCAAACAGGTAAACCCCTTCCGCAAATAATTCGTAAATACTTTCGCGAAGCCAACCATGACCAAATAATACTCTGGCAGGCAAACTGTTATCTAATGAGTGTTTATATTTCGAGGTCGATACTCGGTAATCTGTTGCTTGTTTAAATAGCGCAATACGGGTTTCATGCCATAGCTTTTTACCTAATAAAATCGGTGAATTAGCGGCAAGTGCAACAGATAACGGCGTACACAGCTGTGCTGCATTATAGGCATCGGCAAAATTATCAGGGTTAACACGGTAGTGAAATTGAAATGAGGTATTGGCTCCCTCTAATGACACGTCTTGCCAGTGAAAATCTAAAGACTCTATGCCATTGATGTGAATATGAAAATCAGACCCGCGTTTATTTCGTAGTGTCTTTGCCATTAAATGAAAACGCGGCGCATCGGTTATTGCATCTTCTCCTAAGTCAGTTTTTTCTAGACTTGGTAAAATACCAATGGGTAATATACGCGCTTGTTTTTTTTCTGAAAATTTATCTAAGCGCTGCAGAACATCAGCCATCTGTTGTTTGATAGTTGTAAACGGGTTTGAGCAGTTTTTTACTGGGCTAAAGTTATATTCTAAGTTAAAACGATTAAGCTCAAGGGTTAAACCTGGATCATTCATTCCTTTATGAATTTCAGCGCTGATTGGTTTTACTGAATTTTTATGATCAATGATATACAGCTCGAGCTCAGCACCGAAGGAAGGAGGCCCCTCTCCAAAGCCAGGCTGTGCGAGTAGTTGCTTAAATGCGTCTAGGTTTTTATTGAGAGATTGACAATATTGTTCAAACTCATGGGGTTCAAACTCACTTTTATGGATATTTTTTCCCATGTAGCAATCCTTCTTCTGATGATTAACTTTTAGGGTATTCAGGCGCCATTATCGCGAACTACTTAAACTATAATAGTGAGTTTAGGCATCTAGCAAAATAATTATCCTTTAAAAGTAAATAAATGAGAGCTAAAAGCAAAAATTCAAAACCACCACAAAATTTATTTGAACATAGCGTCACCAGTTTGGTCTATAAATAGCTTGCTCTTGCTAACCGCAAATTCAGCGGCTTGCTCTGCACTTGCAAAAGTATCAGAGCGAATTAAATAATATTGCTTAGCTGCTTCTTCTTCAGAGAATTTTTTTTCAATTAGTGCAGCAAGACGAAATTGCCCTTTATCACTTTCTGGCTGCGGAGTAATTAGATAGCCTTTATGCTCAACACTTTCATGTTTAGTTTTAGCCTTCTCAGTGGTTGCAAAAAGTTGTGATATTTTTTTAAAAAATCCCATTGTATTCCTTTATTAAATTTAGATTTACCATGAATAAACTATTTTTATCATGTATTTATTAATTTTTATTATATCCTTTCATCTGCATTAGGCTAACAGAAAAAGTTTAGTAACTGGCTGAGATTGTTAACTGTTTTGTAACTTGTGAACTACGTATACCCATGATTAGTCAAGGTGTACATTCAGCAGTCAAACTATGCCTAGACACTAAATACTTAACAGCCAATATAAAAACTGTTAGTTTATAACAATCGAGTGCATGAATGCACACAAAATAGCCGTAGCTTTAATCAAAATAGTAACAATATATTATGCTAAAGCATTACTACAATAATAATTATATGCATCGTATGCATATAATTGGAGACTCCATGCCATTTCGCTTATTATTTATTTCACTCTCTTTAAGCCTTAGTTTTATGTCATTTGCTACCGAGCAAGATGAACAGTATGAAGAGTCATTAAATCCAGAAGTAGAGCCACTCAATACATCTAAAGAAGTCACCATCATTAAAGCGGGCGAAGTAAAAGTGGTGCCGGTAAAATCAGAACAGTTGGCATTATCAGAAAAGCAAAATAGCTCTGCGGCAATCGCCACAGATATTGATAGCGATGGCGATGCACAGCAACAAAAAGAAAAAATAGAAGAATCAGTGGAACCAGAATGGGGCTCGCTCTCACTATTAGGTAAACAGGTAGCACCAAACAGCAGTGTTACATTAGATTGGTACTCAGGGCATTTACCGGGTGGCTTTGAAGTTGCAACCCCTGTTATCGTTATCCATGGCAAAGAAGCGGGACCAAGGGTATGTATCACGGCTGCCGTACATGGAGATGAAGTAAACGGCGTTGAAATTGCTCGTCGAGTTGTGCAAGGTCTAAAATCGGAAGAGCTTAAGGGGACGGTTATCTCTGTGCCTGTAGTGAATATTGATGGTTTATGGCGTAAAGATCGTTATATGTCAGACAGACGAGATCTCAATCGTGCATTTCCCGGAAATCCCGATGGTTCAACGGCATCACGTGTCGCACATAGTTTATTTACAAATATTATTTCACAATGTGACAGCGTAATAGATTTACATTCAGGCTCAATGTATAGAGAAAATATTACCCAATTACGAGTAGATTTAACCATACCTGAAGTCGCTGAACTTTCTAAACAGTTTGGTGCTATTTCGGTATTACAAAGCATTGCACCAGTAGGTAGTTTACGAGGCGCATCAACAGCTGCTGGTATACCCGCCGTTGTTATGGAAGTTGGTGGCCCATTTACCGTTGATGTTAAATTGGTTGAAACGGGTGTAAAAGCGCTGCGTAGTTATCTAAGTTCAATTGATATGCTACCTCGTTCATTTTTTTGGTCTTCACCTCAGCCAGTATTTTACGCTTCAGAATGGATCCGCTCTTATCAAGGTGGGATCTTAATTAATAAAGTTAAACTAGGCCAGCGAGTCAATAAAGGTCAATTACTGGGTGAAATAAGTAATCCAATTAATGACGAAGTTGAAATGGTTTATGCACCATTCAATGCCGTGGTGTTAGGACGAGCACAAGATCAATTTGTTAGTGCTGGTTATGCTGTATTTAATCTTGGAGAGCGTCGAAGTATTGAAGATTTAGAGCAACAAGGTGAACAAATTAAGAAAAAAGTTGTTGAGAAAAATGCAGAGCAGATGGGTTTAAGTACAGAAACGAGTACATCAGATGAAGCTGAAGATGAGTTAAAAGAGCAGCCTACTGAAACTGAACAGGGTCTAGAAAAACAGAAATTAATTAAGGAAGATGATGGCTCGGTTTCACCACCCACAGAGTCAGAAAAAAACACACCTGCTGAAGAAGGTGAAGCAACAAAATAAAAGTAATAGATAAAAAGGTACATTAGCATGTGTACCTTTTTATCACTTGTATTTTGTTATCACTTTTTAATCAACTGGAGACTTCTTAGTTTATTACTTTGACCCGTCCAACTTCCCCGCTTTCTAATCTGACTTAACTCATTGTGATAAAAATTCAAGCAGATTGCAGTGATCTGATTTTTCTTTGAATCAACTGTTGTTTGCCCCCAAACTAATTGATGCGGGCAGCGCCATGTACTTACCTATATGAATATTTTTACTATTATTAGTTGAATAATACACGTCCGCGGACCTTCTATCTATAGCAATGACATCGTAACCAGTTTTTTCACAAGCAAGATATCCTAGATTGAAATGTGAACTCTATTTCTGCGGTTTTTAATCGACACATAACAAGGGAAAACGTATCGCGGTTGGGGACTCTAGCTTCAAAAGGACGATAATGGTGAACCCAATCATGCTTTAAATGACCAAGATATTCAATAACATTCAGCTATTAGCTATTAGCTATCAAGGATACAGCGCTTATGGCAAGAAGGTTATTTTTTGGCAATGGTCAATCCGTGTTTCAGTAATAGAAGAAAATGTTTTAAGAAAATAGTGCCTATACCCAGTACCTAGATGAAATTTAGTACTGATCCACTTTGCGAAAAATCCTATGAACATCGAATTTAATAATTATTCTTCCATAAGGACGTTCCCAATTATTACTAATAAGCACTTTGTTAAAGTAAGTTTATCAATGACTTCACCAATATTGATGAAGCCATTGATAGCTCAAACTAAAATCAGAATGATTAAAAGGGTAAAAATTGAAATGTATATTCCAGCTCCGTCTCTGCAACCGGTTTCGGACCAAAGTTAATCAGACGAATTCTACGTAACAGTTTTTCAGCAAAATCAAAACCATCACTATCAATTTCAGAGGCAATGATAGTAACCAAAGAAACACTACCGTCAGGTAAAATAATTAGCTTAACAACAACATTACCTTCTAGGCTTGGGTCACTACGTAATGCTCGGCGATAAATTGAATAGATAGAGCTTTTATTTCTATCAAACATTTCGCGAATTGATTCGCTGCTGCGTTGTCCTGAAGCTATTTCATAGCTACGAGTTTCCTCAACTTGCTTCGCAATTTCATCAACTACCGTTGACACTTGTGCAACTTGACCAGACTGATTTGAAGCGAGTTGAGTGCTTTCGCCAACATCACTAAAGCGTTTACCCGTAACACCACCAGAGGTGCCCGTCGCTTTCTGTCCAAGCATTACTCGCTCCGTTTTTGCGTCAGTTCCAGCACCTTGTGCCAAGCTATTATTACCACTAGGCGCTACAGAGGGCGCTACAGTCGCAATGTCACGCATGGCATTTAGTTGTTCTGATAACGCTAACAGACCAGATTTTTCTGCCTTTTCCTTCGCTTTTTTCTCAAGTTCTTTTTCAGCTACTTGAGGTTTTGGTTTTGGTTTTGGTTTTGGTTTTGGTTTTGGCTCTGGCTTTGCTTTCGGCTCTTCCATAGGTTCTGGCTTTGGTTGTTCTTTTTTCTCCTCAGGCTTTGGCTCCGGGGGAGGGATCACCTTCTGCGTCATTATTTTGACCAGTTGCGGCGGTATCTTTTCTTTCTCTTCTCGACTTAATTCTGGCAATTCTACAAATGAAACAAACACAGAAAATAACAATGTAAATGCTATCATACCTATAGCGAGAGTATTAAAAAGTCCATTTTCGAGTTGAGCGTTCCATGAGGGTTGGCTTTGATTTTCAATATTACTCACTACTATTCAGCCTCCATCGTTAAATTCTGAGCCTGAATAAGTTGTTCATCACTTACACCATACACTTGCTCTACAGCTAAAGATATATTGGTATAACCAGCAGTCGCGGAGGTTTGCATTACTTTTTTTAAGAGTGAATACTGCACATTTTTATCTGCCATAATGTTAATACCGCGCCCATCTTCAACCTCTATCTCTGAAAGAGGTGACTTTGCACTGTAATAGTTTAACTCTTGAGCTAAATCCTCAATTTCAGTACTTTTACTATCCTTAATATCAGCAACTTTGGCAATGGGCTTACCTTGAAGCAAAATAGTCGATTCAGAAATTGTTAGCACCAAGTTATCCCGTGCGACTTCTTTAGAAACAGACACAGGCAGTTGCAGCTCTTTATTATTTTGCAGCACCTGCACATCAGAAGCATTCATCATCAAGAAAAACACCAAAATGGTAAAAATATCCATGAGTGATACTAGCGATAACTTGGAGGTTTTTTTCATTTTTGCCCGGTGGCGTTCAAGGCGAGTTTGTCTTACCGATTTTTTCATTGGCTTACCTCTTGAGCAGACTCTTCTAGTGATGCTGTTTTTATTCGCAAGGGCGCATCACCCAATGAGATTTCTGGGAAAAGCTCCGCATCTACCACTGATGCGACAACCACCGCTTTGTAAGAGCGTGTTTTATCCGCCAAAGTAATGATAGTTTGATAATCCGTATCTTCTTGTAAAAGAAGAGACACATCCATTTTCTCGATGTTCTCACTAATCAATGCAGCTTTCAGCTGTTTGAGTGTGAAGACAAACAAATCGTAATCGTAACCATTAGCATCAGCCGGAATTACCTTGAGCAAATGTGATTGCGGGTAATAGATTTCAATCTGCTTTTTAAACACCATAATTTCAATCTGCTTTTGATCATCACTTAGTGACTGATGCAGTTCAGTTGTGTCAGTTACCTGAGGTAGTTTAAGATCTAAAACGGTAATGTGTGAAAATACCATCATCATCAAAAGCACGGGCACCAACACTATCATCAAATTCAGAAACGAAGTAATATCGAGTTCTACGTCTTCACGCTTGATCTTTTGCTTTCTCAACATAATTAAAACCCTAACGACTTAGTTTCTATTTTTAGAAAGCATATTATTTTTGGCGATGATGTTCAAAAACTTAACGCCCGCGGTTTCTAGATTAGTAATGATTTCTGAGGTTTTAGTCTGCAAGATTGCGTGACAACCCAATAATGGAATGGCAGCAATTAGACCAAATGCAGTAGTGTTCATTGCTACCGAAATAGATTGTGACAGCAAGCTTGCTTTTTCAGCTGGATCCGCATTTGCTACTGCTGAGAATGCAGCAATAAGACCAATAATAGTACCCAATAGACCCAGTAAGGTGGATATATTGGCTAACGTTGCTAGATACTGAGTACGCTTTTCAAGTTGCGGTAATGTATCCATTACCCCTTCTTCCATTGCATATTCGATTTCTTCACGCTTAGGGGATTGGTTCATGCGGCGAATACCCGCTTGAAAAATACTTGTAATTGCTGATTTATCTGTTATTGATTCAATGTTGTCGAACTCAAGATTTTGTAACATTGGATTAATCTTTGCGATCGCTTTCCCATTTTTACGTGACATACTAAATAAATAGATCGCACGTTCAAGTGCAATAGCTAAACCAATAGCTAAAACAATTGCGATTGGCAGCATGAAGCTACCCCCTTCTTGGAAAAAACGAATAATTGTGTCGAACATAAAATACCCCTAAAAATGTAATGTTATTATTAAAATGTTTTTCTTTTAGTTTTGTAATAATTATTGCTGTTAACGTAATGGCATTAACCTATTACAGTTAATATACTGCTGATAAAAAAGTATTGCTATAAGAATGGATTTTCAAAAACACCCTTGATTTCCCATACAAACACTTGAAATATTTAGTAACAATGAAAGAATCATTACGTCTATTTCTTAGACCTAGATTCATAATCTATGTATTAGCTTTACCGTACATGGTGTGCTTTAAAATATACTATTTCGCGGGCTAAACTAGCTGCATCAAGTGGCATAAATTTATTGCGATTTTGTTCATTAACCAGTTGAACCGATACATCACTAAATACTTCAGGTTTTTGCCAGGGCACAATAGTCAGTACTTTAGGCTGTTCTTTATCCCCAATAATGGTTGATTGCAACGACAGTACCTTGCGCGGCTTTTCTTTAGTCACTTCAGCACTAGCCCATGGAGCCAGCAACAACATAACGGCTACTGTAAGCATTTTCATTATTTACCCCTTTTTTGCTTGAGCTATTTGATAGTCAACATCACGGATCCAGCCTTTCACTCTTCGGTGACCATCCGGGTTTAGCAGTTGATATGTTTGATAGTTTTTAAGTGCAGAGGCTTTTTGGTTTAAATATAAATCCTGCAAAATTGCAAGATTTAAATACGCATCCGAAAAGCCCGGCCATGCAGAAATAGCAGCTTGGTAACTTTGCTCTGCTTCTGTAAATTTTCCTAACTTACGCTGCAGGGCACCCAAACGATTATGTGCATAATAATTATGCTGATTTGCTCTTAGCGAAGCTTGATAATGATGCATAGCAGTGGATTCATCGTGCTGTGCCATCGCAATATCCCCAAGCTGTAACTCAATCCCAGAAAAACCAGGGTGCTGATTTAGTAAGCTTAGCAAGAGTTGTTTTGCTGCATTTAGCTGATTACTATTTTTTAACTCTAAGGCCTGTTTAAATGATTCAGCCAATGAATCTGGTACCGCCTCTGCCGTTGAC
>JBALXF010000149.1:0-6936 GCA_036961085.1 Psychromonas sp. | reverse complement strand
TTTTGGTACCATAAATACACGTGAAAAATTCTTAGAGAAACGTGGTGAACTTGCGCAGCATGAGTGGGATCGTTTCTCAGCAAATAACTCTTTAGAGTGTAAAAACTGCCATAACTACGACAGCATGGATTTTGAGCAGATGTCTGAACGTGCACAAGTACAGATGAAAATGGCCGCAGAGCGCGATCAAAGCTGTATCGATTGTCATAAAGGTATTGCCCATAAATTACCTGAAAACATGAACTCAGGTGAAGGCACGTTAGCTAAACTAGAAGAGATGGCAACATCGGGTTATCAAACAGGACAAAGTTATTACAGTGTTCGCCAGTTACCACTGTTTACCGATAAAGACTTAAGCACTGAAGCTGGGCAATTAAATGCAGCGACAGAAGTGACGATACTTGCGGTAGAAGGCGATGCGATTAAAGTTGAAATCGATGCATGGCGTAAAACTAAAGGTTTTGGTCGGGTTATGTTTGAAGATTTTGCAATGAACATTAATGATGGCTTCTTAACCAAAGAAGTTGCACAGAGTGATGAGTTTATGGAACAAGGTGAATCTAAAGAAGATGATTTAACCGGTTTACCATGGCAGAAAGTCAGTGTTGAATTATGGATGCGTAATGGCTCTTTAACTGATTCACAAGAAACACTATGGGCCTTTGCAAAAACCACTTACGACAGTAGTTGTAGTGTTTGTCATACACAACCAGCAGAAAGCCATTTTGATACCAATACTTGGCCAGGGATGTTTAACGGTATGTTGTCATTTGTAAATTTAGACGGCGATACTCAGGCATTAGTGCTTAAATATTTACAAAAACATTCATCTGATTTTTCAGATGAAGCACATTAATTAGGAGGTCACATGTCGATTTCAAGACGTAGTTTTTTAAAAGGTTTGATGGTCTCTAGTACCGCAGTATTAGTGGGTCCAGGTTTATTACAAGTAGCAGAAGCGGCAACAGAAGAAACAAAAGGCACTTGGAAAATATCAGGTTCACATTGGGGGGCATTCCGTGCCCGTGTTTACGCAGGGCAAGTGCAAGAGATTAAACCCTTTGAGTTAGATAAATACCCGACAGAGATGCTCAAGGGTATTAAAGGTATTATCTATAGCCCATCACGTATTCGTTACCCTATGGTGCGTTACGACTGGTATCTCAACCGTGGTAAAAGTGATACAAGCAAGCGTGGTGATAACCGCTTTATTCGTGTCACTTGGGATGAAGCAATTACCCTTTTTCATGAAGAACTAGAGCGCATACAAACGCAATATGGTCCTTGGGCTCTTCATGCGGGTAGTACGGGTTGGCGTCAAACTGGTCAAATGCACTCTTGCGGTAACCATATGGCACATGCTGTCGCGATGCATGGCTATAGCGTCAATAAAGTCGGTGACTACTCAACAGGGGCAGGGCAAACAATCATGCCTTATGTTTTAGGTACGACCGAGGTTTATGCACAAGGTACTTCTTGGCCAGTTATCTTAAAAAACACCAAAACCATTGTATTATGGGCGACAGATTTAACTAAAAATCTACAAGTGGGTTGGAACTGTGAAACCCATGAGTCTTTTGAATACCTTGAAGCATTAAAAGAAAAAGTTAAAAACAAAGAGATCCGCGTAATCAGTGTTGATCCAGTTAAAAGTAAAACACAACATCACTTAGGTGCTGAACAGCGTTACATCAATCCACAAACAGATGTAACCTTTATGCTAGCACTGGCACATACGCTTTATAAAGAAGAGTTATACGATAAAAAATTTATTGATACCTATGCATTAGGTTTTGAAGATTTTCTGCCCTATTTACTCGGTGAGACAAAAGACAAAGTAGAAAAAACACCTGAATGGGCTGCTCAAATTTGTGGCGTGCCTGCTGAAGAAATCCGTGAATTTGCACGTATGTTAGTGAAAGAGCGTACTCAAATCATGGTTGGTTGGAGTATTCAACGTCAGCAACATGGTGAGCAACCTTATTGGATGGCTGCGGTATTAGCTACCATGATGGGACAAATTGGTTTACCTGGCGGTGGTATCAGCTATGCGCATCATTATAGCTCGATTGGGGTTTCATCTACAGGCGCCGCTGGCCCTGGTGCTTTCCCACGTAATCCAGCTAGACCTGATAAACGTATCCATAAAAATAATGACTTTAAAGGCTACAGCAGCACGATCCCCGTTGCACGTTGGGTTGATGCGCTTTTAGAACCAGGTAAAAAAATCCAAGCAAATGGGGCAACGATCACCCTACCCGATTTAAAAATGATGGTATTTTCTGGTTGTAATCCTTGGCATCATCACCAAGACAGAAACAACATGAAAAAGGCATTCCAGAAATTAGAAACGGTTGTATCTATCGATTTCACTTGGACTGCAAGCTGTCGTTTTTCTGATATTGTGTTACCAGCATGTACCCAATTTGAGCGTAACGATATCGATTTGTACGGCTCTTATAGTGCTCGTGGTGTGATAGCGATGCAGAAACTAGTCGATCCGTTATTCCAATCAAAAACTGACTTTGATATTTTCACCTTATTAGCGCGTAAGCTAGGCCAAGAAAAAGATTACACCCAAGGTAAAAATGAAATGCAGTGGGTTGAAGGCTTATATAACGATTGTGTCGAAGCCAATAAAGCTAAGTTCCCTATGCCTGATTTTGCAACATTCTGGAAAGAAGGTTACGTGGACTTTGGTAAAGGTGAAGACTGGACTAGACAAGCAGCTTTCCGCGAAGATCCAGAAATTAATGCACTGGGCACTCCTTCTGGCTTCATTGAAATTTTTAGTCGAAAAATAGACAGATATGGCTATAAAGAATGCCAAGGTCACCCAATGTGGTTTGAAAAAATTGAACGTTCACATGGCGGCCCAGGTTCAGATGAACATCCTATTTGGCTGCAATCTAGTCACCCTGATAAACGTTTACATTCACAGATGTGTGATTCACAAGAGTTCCGTGAAACCTACACGGTACAAGGCCGTGAGCCTATTTATATCAATAGTGATGATGCCAAACAACGTGGTATTAATGATGGTGATTTGGTGCGTGTATTCAATACACGTGGTCAGTTACTTGCGGGTGCCGTTATCTCTGATAACTTCCCAACGGGTGTTGCTCGTATTCAAGAAGGCGCATGGTATGGACCTGTTGATGAAACAATCGGAGCACTAGATACCTACGGCGATCCAAATACTTTAACCATGGACGTTCCAACCTCTGAGCTTGCGCAAGCTACCAGTGCGAATACTTGTCAGGTTGAATACGAAAAATTCACAGGCAAAGCACCTGCTGTGACTTCATTTTCTGGTCCAATAGAAGCGAGTTGAACATGATGGATACTGATATTTCAGTAG
This sequence comes from Psychromonas sp., assembly GCA_036961085.1. GTDB lineage: Bacteria > Pseudomonadota > Gammaproteobacteria > Enterobacterales > Psychromonadaceae > Psychromonas. The sequence goes on along the minus strand of JBALXF010000149.1, from coordinate 3,575 downwards.
TTAACGAATCGCGTGCTAGTTTGTACTGGTGGTTTGCTACATTACTGACTAAAGAGCTAGATAAGCAGCAGTTGGCTTTATATTTCTCAGGCCAAGGTTTGCAGTTATTGGATCAGTTAAGTGAAGAAGCGACTTTTGATGCTTCGGTAAAGCAGATTAAATCTGCTTTAGTCACTGTATTAGCGATTAAGCAACCTGAGCTTGAATTAGCAGCTGATTTTAGTGAGCTATTTTTAACCGATGCAAAAAAAGGGGCTCCACCCTATGCATCTGTATATTTATCGAAAACAGGTCAAATGTTTGAACAGCCCCATCAGGATATGATAGCAATATTTAAAAAACAGGGTTTAGCCGTTGATCCGAATTTTAATGAGCCAGCAGATCATATTGCTATTCAACTTGATTACCTCGGTAATTTGATTATGCAAGATGGTGATAATGTTAGCGATAAGCAAATAACATTTATTGAAGAGTCTTTATTATCATGGTTGGGGCTTTTTGTTGCAGCAACAACAAAGGTAAATAACACCGGTTTTTACCAAGGTGTTTGCCAATTACTATTGGAATTTATAACTCAAGATCTTGCTGAGATAAAAGCCTAATTATTAGAACTATCAGTACGTAATTAATCAGCGATGAGTGCTAGGCTCGTTGCTGATTATTTAACAAGCCTGCCTAAGCCAATCTCTAAAAAACCCTAATCGTCATCACACATTTCTATTCAATATAGTTAAAAGATCAGTTATGAAAAGGTAATATTCAATCCAATAAAATTGTATATCTGCAGAACTCCCCTGAACAGACAATAAAACACATTCCAATGTTCCGAAAAACCCATCCCCCCGCCTTTCTTACCATAATTAGGTATCATAATTAGGTATCATAATGATGAATCTGTAGAGTCAGATTCTCAACTTAATGCATTAATAACCTATCCTTTACTTGGAAAGCGTTTATTAACAGCCTTAACAGAGGGTTTATCTATGCCAAAACCTAAAACACCGATCACGCTTCAGGTGAATGACATCAAAAAAGAAGAATTTGTTGCTCATTATGATAAAAAAGTACTACTTGTTGAAGATAGCTTAGTTAACCAAAAAGTAACTTCGATTATGCTTAAAAAAGCAGGGTTTGATTTTGATATTGCCAACAATGGTCAAGAAGCGGTTGATTATTTTAATAAGGGTAATGATTACTTGGTTGTGATCATGGACTGCATGATGCCAGTAATGGATGGCTTTACAGCAACCCAAGAAATCAGAAAGATTGAGCAGCGAGATAGCTTAGTAGAAACACCTATTATTGCACTAACTGCCTCGGTGATAGATGATGATATTAAGCGTTGTTTTGATTCTGGTATGAATGATTATTTACCAAAACCCTTCAACAAAGATATGTTTATTGAGAAAGTTGAATTACTACTCGCGAAAAATAAACAAATTGCATAATTGATAGCAGCAACGGATCATTTTTGAGTGCTGCACATTGATACCTAGGTTAATTATTATTGAAAACCCTAGGTATAAATAGCGCTCCTTCACCTCTGTAAATGCCTTACCTTTACTAGCCTATTGAAAATAAATTAAATAACTGCAATGCTATCGAGGTTAATTTATTGCTCAATAATTAACCTTCATAACTCTGACTTCAAACTTCCAAAATATTTAAAATATAAATCACATTTATAATGTATTCTTTTCTAAACAGTAAATAATCAAACCTCAGTATTCAGTGATAAATATTTACACAAAGTAATATGATATTTGAATTCAATCCCCCCCGCTATGTTATGTACTTTTGTTTATCTTTAATAAAAAATCAGGAACTAAAATAGATGAATCTAAATTTATTAAATGTGTTTTTAGCGGTATATCAGCATCAATCTTTCACCAAAGCGGCAGAGTCTCTAGAAATGACTCAACCAGGAGTAAGTCGCTGTATTAGTCAGTTATCTGAACAGTTGGGAATGGAGTTGTTTATTCGAGAAGGAAGAGGTATTACCGCAACTAGAGTAGCACACGAATTTGCGAATAGGGTTCAACCTGCTTTACTTGATATTGAATCTTCATTAAAAGGGATAAAGGCATTCGATGAGAATGGTGAATATAACTTTATTATATTAGTGAGCGAAACAGTGCACCTTCTACTTCTGCCCTTAGTTATACGAGATCCTGAATTATCCGCGAAGATAACATTATGGCCAGCCCCAAATAATGATTCAGAAGTTTTAGAACAACTGAATATGCAAAAAATCGATTTAGCAATTGACCTATTACCAGACCAACCGTTAGGGCAATCATTTTCTAGCCAATCTTTCTATGAAGATTATGTTGTACTTCTTGTTAACAAAGATCATCCTCGAATCAAAAACACAATAAGCATAGAAGAATATTATGCAGAGGAACATACAATCTTAGAACTACCAAATAGTCGAAGACATGCTATCAATACTATTACGACTATTAAGCTAGAAGAAAGAAGAATACTAACAAAATGTAATTCTGTATCAGCGGCCATGCTAATCGCATCTAATAGTGAAGCCATTAGCTATACACTTAAGTCAATAGCAAATAGATACGCGGAACAATTTAATCTTAAATCTTTAGACCTGCCATTCGATACTAAGCCGCTTAGGTATGATTTGATCTGGCACAAACGTAATGAGGATAGTCCCGCTAATCAATGGTTAAGAAAAAAAATATTGGCACTGTCTCGCAAGTTATAGATTTTTTGAAAAGAAGACGATTAACTAATACAGTTAACTAAGTAAAAAAATTCTGCGATTACTGCGTAAAAAAGCTCTAGCGCTTGCAAAGCATATTATGTGATTAGTTATTTTTTACAGCGTAGTTTATGCCACTTTCATTTTAAAATAGTCACTCCAAAATTCTTCGAGTAATTTAACTTCTTTAGCTGCCTGCTGATTCACAAGTGTTTTTTCAACGGGTAACAGATAGCGAAATTGAATGTTATATTGCTCTTTTTTCTGAGCTAACCAACCTTTAGTGAAAAGCTTGGCGAACGCTTGAGTGGCCTTCATACTGCTTGCCGTGCCGGCAAATCTATCCGCCCCATTAACGGCGATTGATTTTTCGAATTCGTACAAGCTAACGTTAACCGCATTGAACTGTTTGCACGCATTCATTTTTATGATCGGGTATACAAAGGCCCATTGCTTTTGTACTTGCTGTCTGAACTCTACTGTTGACATATTGCCTCTCTTTGCAAAAAGATCGCACCTAAAAGGAGGGATTGGTAAATAGTGTGAACCTCTTAGATTAAAGCAGATATATCTAAGCTAAATAACCTCACAGAGGTACAGTAAATGCAATAAAAGTATCTAGCGTAATGGCAGGTTTATATATAAAGAATTTTATATTTATTACATAAGAAAGATTTATGTAATATGCCTACTTTGGATCAAGGAATAGTTTGTTTGATGAATAGAATTACGCTTAATAACAACATTTCATCTATATTCTTGTTGCAGTTACTACTAGTCGTAAGTCGCTGTTAATGAGCGAACTATCGAAGGGATAACAAGTAATTAGCGTTATCACTTGTTGCTCTGTTTC
>JBALXF010000148.1:0-6956 GCA_036961085.1 Psychromonas sp. | reverse complement strand
CTGAACAGGGGTTCGCCGTTGATCACATCGAACAGAAAAACAATCAAAATATCGTATTCCTACATAACAAAACCCAGCAACAAGAAGCACGTAACCTGCTTGATAAAGCGCTCGGAGAAAATTACAGCGTGGCGATGACAATGGAATCTGCAAGTCCTAGCTGGTTAAAGAATATTGGCGCTAAACCAGTTAAGTTAGGCTTAGATTTACGTGGTGGCGTACAGTTTGTAATGGAGGTTGATACAAAGGCTGCACTCATTGAACGACAAGTTAAAATCAAAGATGACCTGAGTCAGTTATTACGTGAATTTAAAGCACGTGGTGCGCGTGTAGGAACTCTCCAAGATGGGTCAATAGTTTTGCGATACCCTGAGCGAGTTGAACAACAAATAACAGTGGTTATGGAGGAGCTAAGCACGCTTTATCCCGAGTTATCCCAACATAAGAGTAATAAACACGAAATATCTATTGCCGCGAATGAACAATTTGCACAAACCTACCACCAAGAATTAATGGGTCAAAATATTAAAACCATGCGCGATCGTATTGAAGCGTTAGGTATCACTGAGGCAGTGGTACAACGACAAGGCAGTAACTTTATTCGTATCGAATTGCCTGGCGTGCAAGATCCTTCCCAAGCAAGACGTATTATTGGTGCCACGGCATCATTGGATTTCCATCAATTACAACCCCATGGCGGCAGTGTTTATAAAAGTAACTCTGGTGAAATGGTGCGTTTAGCTTCATCGCCGATTATGTCAGGTACACATATTACAGATGCACGTTCTCAATTTGGCGAAATGGGCTTACCTGAAGTATTTATCACCTTAGACAGTGCAGGTGGCTAATTGATGTCTGATTTTACTAAAGACAATATCGGTAAACCAATGGCAACCCTATTTTCTGAGTACCAACAAAATGAGCAAGGTAGTTTAGAAAAAAACAGCAAGGTGATTAGCGTAGCAACCATACAAGCACACCTTGGTTCACGTTTTACAATTACCGGCATGGATAGCGTGCAAGCAACACAAGAGTTAGCCATGTTGCTTAAAGCAGGTAGCTTAACTGCCCCTGTCTTGATTGTTGAAGAGCGAACTTTAGGCCCATCATTAGGTGAACAAAACATTCACAATGGGATGGCGGCAATCATGCTCGGCTTGGGGATGATGCTTGTATTTATGGCGCTTTGGTACCGAAAGCTGGGCTTAATCGCTAATGTCGCATTACTTTTAAATTTAGTCTGTTTATTAGGCTTATTATCTCTAGTGCCAGGCGCAGTGTTGACGTTACCCGGTATTGCAGGATTCGTACTCACCATAGGTATGGCGGTTGATACCAATGTACTTATTTTCGAGCGTATTAAGGAGGAATTAAAACGAGGTAAAAGTACGGCTTTAGCGATTCATCATGGTTACAAAAATGCCTTAAGCACCATTATGGATGCCAATATCACTTCGTTGATTATTGCGCTTATTTTATTCTCTGTTGGTTATGGTCCGATTAAAGGTTTTGCGATCACGCTTGGTTTTGGCATTTTAAGCAGTATGTTCACGGGTATTTATGTTTCACGCGCATTAGTAAATATATTTATCAATAAACCGATTAACGCTACTCAGCCATCTAAGACTTCTAAGACTTCTAAGACTTCTAAGACTTCTAAATTATCCAAGCCTTCTAAATCACCTAAATCACCTAAATCAATAAAGCAGGTAAACGCATGAAAACAAATAAAACAGGTTTCACCTTAGCGCGCTATGTCGGTTTATACGCTTCCATAGCACTTATTTCATTATCACTTTTAGCAATGCAACTAAAAGGCTTTAACTTTGCAGTCGATTTCACCGGGGGGGTGATTACCGAGATACAAACCGATCAACCGGTCACTCAAGAGCAACTTACAGAATCGCTACAGCAAATCATCACAGAGCCCTTTTCACTGAGTAATGTGGGCAATGATTCACAGTGGTCAATACGCCAAGCAATTAATAGCGATAAAATGCCAGAAACATCATTATTAATGGATAATATTGCAGATGATTTTTCTATTAATGTTTTAAGCTCCAGTGTTATTGGTCCACAGGTCGGAGATGAGCTTTTTGAAGCCGGAGGTTTAGCCATACTAGCCTCATTAATCGCGATGATGATTTATCTTTCATTACGCTTTGAGTGGCGCTTAGCAAGTGGAGCAGTGATTGCTTTGTTTCATGACATTATTATTGTGTTAGGGGTGTTTTCTTGGTTACAAATTGAGTTTGATCTTACCGTTTTAGCCGCGCTTCTGGCGGTAATAGGCTATTCGTTGAATGACTCGATTGTTATCTCAGATAGGATCAGGGAAATGTTAAGAGGAAAATCAGTTAAGGGGACGTTAAGTGAAGTTATCAACACCGCTATTTTATCAACCTTAACCCGTACTTTGATCACTTCTGGCACCACGTTAGGTACCGTATCTGCTATCTGGTTATTAGCGGGCCAGCCACTGCAAGGCTTTTCAATCGCCCTTTTTGTCGGCATTGTAGTGGGCACATTCTCTTCGGTTTGTTTATCTGCAACGATACCAGAGTTGTTGAAATTAAAACGAGAGCATTACCAAGTAGAAGAACAAACAGAGTCTTTTGAAAGTTACAGATAACCCTAGCAGCCAGACTAAGCAGTCTGGCTTTTCTTACCTACTTCTTTTCTTATCTGCTTACCTACCTACTTATTTATTTACTTATCTACTTATCTACTTATCAACTGTCTACATTCAATAAACTATTTTTCGTCTTGTACTAAACCCAGTTTCTTCGCTAATGGTTCAATAGCACCGCCTTGTAGCAGCAACGAAAATAACACCACAAAGAAAACCATATGTATCATTTCAACCGAACCTTCAATACCCGCAGTCGCAGGAATAAGTGCGAATACAATTGGGGTAGCGCCCTTTAAGCCGATTGACGATATAAATAATCGCTTCTTCCAGGATGCTTTTACAAATGGTAAATAACATAACTGCACTGCTAACGGTCTTGCGACAAAAATAAGTAATAAAGCAGGGATCACTGAAACCCAGAAAACTTGCATTAAGTTTTGTGGGAATATCTGCAAACCAATCAGAATAAACATCAGAGATTGTGCTAACCATGCAACACCATTATAAAAATGTTTACAAACTTCACGGCCTCGTTTTAGTTGGTTGCCAATAATTACGCCTGCAATATAAACAGCAACTAATATATTGCCACCAATTGCCTCAGTGCCATAAACGGTAATAGTGAAACAAGCTAAAATGAAAACAGGAATTAAACCATACTCTTCTAATTTAATATGGTTAAGCGCCATAACACATAACTTACCTAATACCATACCAACCAGCCCACCAAATAAGATCTGCTGTGCTAATAATATGCTGATACTGGAAACCGAAGGCGCTATGCCACTACTACTGATCAGAATATCGGTTAATATAACAACCATTAATAAGGCAACCGGGTCATTGGTCGCCGATTCAAACTCTAATACCGTATCGGTATTTTCTTTGAGTTTAAGTTTTTTTGATTCTAAAATAGAAAACACTGCGGCTGCATCCGTTGATGAGACAACAGCAGCAAATAGCAGGCAGGTTAAGTAATTAAAATCTAACAGGTAATATAAAATAAATGAAAAGAACAAAGTGGTAAATAAGACGCCAAAACTCGATAGTGTCCCCCCTTCTTTCCAAGCTAGCTTAATACTGTTAGTTGATGTATTTAAGCCACCCACAAATACAATAACATTAAGTGCCATGCCACCAATAAATGAGGTTAATTGCAAATCATCATAAACAAAATCAAACTCACCATTACCAAATACTAAGCCGACAGACATAAAAATAAGTAGTGACGGAATTCCTAGTGTTTTAGAGGGATGGTGCAATAAGATACCAATAGCAACTAGACTGGCAAACCCTATCATAATCATTTCAAAGGACATATTTTCTCCATTTAAAGCGGTGTAATAAAGGTAATCACTTCCTTTTTAAAATGACATTTAGTTATTAAAAAATAATTTAATATAAAGGAATAGAATATACCTAATGATACTAGAATAGGCCTAATTAATCACTTAACTATACAATAAAAATGGAGGGATTTTGCTTTAAAAGGGGATTCAATCTAATTAAATAGTAAGCTCAAAAAAGAGTGATTTAAAACGTCTAATCAAAACTGGTGACGGCCGTCATATTCGCCAGTAAGTAAAATTTAATGTAGCTTTAATGGTTTTGCAGAGTACAAAAACAAAAAAAGAGCCATATAGGCTCTTTTTTAAAATACTTTATAAACTCAGAATTAACGACGTAGGCCTAATTCTGCGATTAATGCTGTGTAAGCAACAACATTTTTACGCTTTAAGTAGTCAAGTAATTTACGACGTTGACTAACCATGCGTAATAGACCACGACGGCTATGGTGATCATGGATGTGTGCTTTAAAGTGACCTTGAAGGTGGTTGATTTGTACTGTGTACAATGCAACTTGAACTTCAGGTGAACCAGTATCGCCTTCTGCGCGACCAAATTTTGCTACAATCTCAGCTTTCTGTTCTGCACTTAGTGACATAACGTACTCCGATATTTTATGGTTATGTGAATAACCTATTTTAATTATTATCGCCGATCACTAATTCAGCGATAAAGTGAACGGCGAATTTTACGGAGTATTAATTAATTAAGCAATACTTATTAAGGGTTAATTTCATTGATACCTTGATTAACACTGCTCAGCTACCTAATAACAGTTTGTCATCATCGAGTTCTTCGCCATCACCTTTAGCTTTAGCAAACAAGTTGAGTAGATCTTTGACTTCATAATCAGCGCGTTCTTTACCGACTAAATCAAAAATCACTTTTCCTTCATGCAACATCACAGTGCGAGAACCATGATCTAACGCCTGACGCATAGAATGAGTCACCATCATTACAGTCAATTTCTTTTCTGCAATGATTTGTGATGAGATATCCATGATTAACGCAGCTGTTTTTGGATCAAGCGCGGCAGTATGTTCATCCAATAGCAATATGCTACTTGGCTGTAATGCCGACATCAGCAGACTCACCGATTGTCGTTGCCCTCCTGATAACAGACCCATTTCGCTTTCTAAACGATCTTCAAGACCAAGATTAAGACGACTTAATTGTTCTTTAAAAACAACACGCAACTTACTGTTGAGCGCAAAGGAAAGTGTCCCCCGTTTACCTCGACCATAGGCAAGCGACATATTTTCTTCAACCGTCAAATTGCCACAAGTACCCGCTAAAGGGTCTTGAAATACTCTGGCAATATCTTTAGTACGACCTGTGGCAGGTAACTTAGTCACATTACGATCGCCAAAAAATATTTCGCCACGTGTTGTTTTTATATCACCGGCAATGGTATTAAGTAAGGTTGATTTACCGGCACCGTTAGAGCCAATAACAGTAACAAATTCGCCTGAAGGAATGGTTAAATCAATTCCTTGTAATGCCAGTTTTTCAGTCGGTAAGCCATGGTTAAAAGTAACATGTAAATTTTCACAACGGATCATCGATTATTCTCCACAGCACGTTTAGCTTTCCATTCGCTACGTAATTTTGGAAATATTAAAGCAAGCGCAACTAACACTGCAGTAATTAGATTTAAATCGGAAGCTTTAAAGCCTAAGAAATCGGCATTTAGCGCTAACGATACGGCAATGCGATATAAGATTGAGCCAACAATACAACTTATTGCGATCACCCACATCGAGCGACTTGCAAACAAGGACTGGCCGATAATCACAGCGGCTAACCCAACTACGATTGTTCCTATCCCCATGGTTGAATCTGCAAAGCCATTAGTCTGCGCAAATAATGCGCCCGCAAAACCGACTAGACCATTAGAAAGAGCCAAGCCAACATAAACTTTCTCTGTAACCACAATACCATTAGCTTGTGCCATGCGTTTGTTGGAACCAACTGCGCGCATCGCTAAACCATATTCGGTATTTAAAAACCACGCGACTAACAAAGCCCCAACAATGGCGCAAACCGCTACAAATATGACTTTCATGTACATATCAGGCAAACCTAAACCTTCAAATGGCGTAAGCACAGTTGGTTCCATAATTAATGCAACATTAGGTTTCCCCATGACCCGTAAATTGATCGTATACAGTGCGGTCATGGTTAATATGCTAGCTAATAAATGAAGTATATTAAAACGTAAGTTTAACCATGCAGTAACCAAACCGGCACAAGCACCGGCTAACGTTCCGCACAGAGTGGCAAAGTAGACATTTTGACCTGCAACAATTAACGTTGCAGTGACTGCTGCGCCTAGGGTAAAACTACCGTCTACGGTTAGATCAGGAAAGTCTAAAATACGAAAGGTGAGATAGACACCTATGGCAACTAAGCCATAGATGAAGCCTATCTCTAATGTTCCTAAAAAGGCAAAAAGAGACATATTAATAGCTACTTATTATTGAATGACTTTAGTTGCACGTGCAATCACATCAGCAGGTACCACTACGCCCATACGCTCTGCCATTTTAGTATTCACATACAAACTAGTGCCTTCAGCCATTTTCACATCGATCATGCCTGGTTTTTCACCTTTAAGAATGCGTATAACAATATCGCCTGTTTGACGACCGAGATCTTTATAATCATAACCCACAGCGGCAACAGCACCACGCTCTACTGAACCGGTATCAGCAGCAAAAACAGGGATTTGAGCATCAATTCCAACTTTAACTACTGATTCAAAAGCACTGATTATAGTATTATCTGTTGGGCAATAAATGGCATCTACCTTACCAACTAATTGCTTAGTAGCAATCATTACATCGGATGATTTTGGCGCCGCAGATTCAACAATTTTAATATCCATTTCTGCTGCAGCAGCTTTTAAGGCTGTAACAATAGAAACTGAATTCGCTTCACCGGGATTATAAGGAACACCTATAGATTTGACGCCTGG